>JAKJHA010000027.1 GCA_022704125.1 Verrucomicrobiota bacterium
CCCCACGAGCCGCACTGTGTTTCCGTTTTCACGGGCAGGAAACGCGAGCGCGCTACCCATCATGCCCGAACCGATGATTGTGACTGTCATCTTGCCAATCTTTATTGGGACACTCTATCTACTTGGCAAACTCGCGCGTCTTCGACATCAGGGCGGGCATGAAAACGCCGCCGACCACGCTGCGACCAATGAAACTCCTGTAGAGACCCGAGTCGGTCATGTACCAGTCCCCGAACGCGGTGCGGTCAGGCGTTTCGTCGAGGAACCGATAAAGCCCCTCGCACATGAATTCAAGGTCCTTCCGCTGCCCGGTGAGCGTTCCGGCCCAGACGATCCAATCTGACTTCGTATAAGTCTTGCGACAATCGAGCGGTACGCCATAGGGTTGCGCCACAGCCCGATACGTGCGCATCTCCGCTTCGGCGATCTCTGGCGGGAAAAGCCCAAGACCGAGGACGCGGTCCCAGACGAGATTGTACTTCAGGCTCCACGTTCCAGGCCGGTCGAAGGCAAGACGCGTACCACCGAACGCGCCGCCGCTTGCCGCTGCGATCCACTTCGGCGCCAGTTCTTTTGCCAGCGTGCGGAACTTTGCGGCGACGTCCTTCTCACCACGCAGTTCCGCCATTTTCGCATAAGAGGCGAGGGCGACAATGGATTTGACCGAAAGGTTCGCATTATGCGCCAGATGTCCGGCGAAATCGTCTGTACAGAGTTGGTTGCCGGGATCGTAACCAAACTGAGCCAGATATTCGGCCCACTTCGTCACCTCGCCCCACCAGCGGCCCGCGAAATCGGCGTGGCCCTCGGCCTGGGCAACCGCCGCGAGCAGGATCAACATGTTGCCGCACTCCTCCACCGGCATGCGGTACGTGTCATCCGTGCCCCCACCAACGGCCTGTCCTTTCTTCATGCCGTAGTACTGCCCCTCGGCGATGGGGAAGAGCCCGAGGTCGTGCGGCGCATAGGCATAAGGCCAGTTTGTGGACGCTGCATAGTGGCACGTGGGCGCCAACGACGCTTTCGCCAATATCAGGCTGGAGATCAGGAGATGCGGGAACTGCGGATAGAAAACATCCGTTGTGCCGATCATCCCACCAGAATCGTTTTCGGCGGAAAGCAGAAACGGCTCGCCGTCCGTGTTCGCCACGAACTTGCACGCGGCGAAGCTCTGTCGCCATGCCAGTTCAGCGATGGCCGCGTACTTCGCACCACCGACGTGTTCCATGTCGCGTCGGAACTTCTCATCAAACGCACGGCATTTCGCCTCCAGCGCGGAGATGTCACGCACCGCTTCTTCCAGCATCGCCGCGAATGTCTTGCCGCCGCGCCGCCACCAATCCACGAGATCCGCACCGAAGAAGCGGACACTCTTCTCGTTGTCATAAGCCAAAACATAGGTGGTCGTCGAAGGTGGCGATATGACCGGTCCGACAAGGTGTACGCGTCCCCAGTTTGCTCGCTTGCGGTCGCCCCAGATCGAGAAGGGACGGGCGTCCACACGCCCGACAGACAGATCGCGGACACCCGCAACCATGTTGGTCATCCACGACATCTTTGTCGCGTCGTCATTCGTGGCCCATGCTTCCGTGATGGATGCATGCACGGCGGCGTTTTTCGCGCCCGTGACGCGAACCGTAACGTAGGTGACGGGGCGGGAAAACACGTCCAGATCATCCGTCAGGCGCGGCGTCGTGAAATCAACCACCGCCGATAGTCCCTTTCCATTGTCAAAGCTGTAGCGCGTCACGGTCGCCCCGACGCGGCACGACGTCTGCGGCAAGACGGGCAGTTCCAGCATGTGGCCGCGCCCGCGTCCACAGAGCCGATACGTGGTGCCGTCCGCATCAAGCAGGAGCACCAGCGGCTGCACCGCGCCGGCCCAGTGGGTCGTGTCGCGGTCATAGAGACGATCTGCCGCACTCCACACACTGAAATGCGGCTCTACCGAGACCAGCGGCACAGCCGGAGGACGAAACGCTACCGACGTCATAACCGGCAACAACACACCGGCCAAAACATAACACAGACTTTTGTTCATTTTAAGTGCTCCGTCAGCTTTTCCAACGCCGCGCGGAATGCGGCGCGCCGATCCGCGCAGGCCGGCGGTGCCATCTCGCGCAACGGTTTGGCGTAGAAAGCGTCGGTCACCGCTTGCATCGGCAACGGCTTGGCCGGCTTCATCGGACTGGCTGTATCGCCGCCCGCCACGCGCTCGTCCACCCACGCCACGTAGAGCACCAGTTGCTTGAGGTAGTAGTCGTTGAACAGCTCGTAGATGTAGCTCCGGCAATAACCGTTCTCCGCGTTGCCCTTGAGCGTCTGCTCGAAGCACGGGTTGACGGGATGGATCGCCTGCAGCTTGTCCATCGAGGCGTTCATCGAGAAGTCATCGTGAAGCGCGAGCAGGTCACGCAATGCGGTCAACACCGTCACACATTGAGCACCGGCCGCCTTCACGGTGGCGGCGTCAGCCTTGCCTTGCAGCCAATCGCCTTGCGTCACCACATAGCGCTTGAAAACAAGGCTGAAAAGCCGCCCAGCCGTGGTACGCGCCAGATCCACTGCATCGCGGTCAACTCTGGCGTCACCGCCGAAGACCGGCAACGCTTGCAGTTTGGCTAGCAGATCGGGCACGCCCTTGATCTGCGGCGCGATCTTTTCGCACTGGTCCCGCAGATCGGCGGCGCGCTTAGCCGTGACCGCCCGGTTCGCATGACTCGCGAGGCCACGGAAATCGGGCGGCAGTTCGGTGTGCAGTTTGATCAGCGGAAGCGCGGCACGCCACGCCGCCAGCATCGGCTCGGCGGCGGCACCGTAGCGGTCGCGACAGAAATCCGGCAACAGTGCCTCGGGTGTCAAGGTGTCGGGCCGCCATGCGTTCTTCGTGAAGAACTCCAATATCAGGCTGTCGCTGTGCGCGTTCTCCGGCCAGTAGATGAACCCCTTGCACATTGGGTCAGCGGCGGCGAGCGGCATGCGTTCTTGAATCAGGCCATAATTGCCACGCAGTTCAGTTTCCCACTCATACGCATGGAAGATACCGAACATCCACGGAAACTTGCCGACCATCCCCCACTGGGTGAAGTTGGAACTCCGGAACCGCTGCGGCAGATCACAGGTGTAGTCCAAGATGATCGTGTTCTCAGGCGACAGCAATCCTAGCAGTCTGGCCACCTCGTCGCCGGTCCAACCCGGATAATAGAAATCCCACGAGGCGATTAGGAGCGGCGCCACCGGATAGTGCTCGCGCAGCTTCGAGATGATCCGGCGGTAGGCGTAGAGTTTCATCTCTAGATTGTCTGCGTGGTTGGTGAAGACGATACGCTCGGCAAGTCCGACGGTATGAAACATGTCAGGTGCGCCGTAGTGGTCGACGTGCGCTTGCGTCAGCTTCCAGTAGTTGTCCAGATTCTGATCGTCCCGGATGTCCCAGATCGCGCCGGTCGGATTGCCGCGATACGCGCCGCCCGCCTGCGGCACAAACGAGGGTTGCGCTTTCTCAAGAAACGCCTTGGGCGTGCGGCTGTACCAGTGGGTCATAGTGCCGGTATCCTCGGGATGGATTAGGCCGCGGTCACGGGCGTATTGCAGCACACGCTTGCGCAGTTCACCGCGATAGCGCAACGGCCACGCGCTCGTACGGTCGTCGTATGAGCGCTCCACGGCCTCGGGCAATGGTGCATTGGTCGGCGGATACGGCACAATGTCCGGGAAGGCTTTCTGCCATACATCATCCATGCCGATACGCAGCATGAAAAAGTTCAGGCGTTTTTTGAGGATCCAGTCGATCTCCCGCTCCCACTGCTCCGGCCCCCAGTGCTCGGCTTGAAAGCGGTCGAGACTGCGATGGGCGAAGTAGCGGAGCCCGCGGTAGGCGAAACGCGGGGTCTCATGCACGTCGAGCCCGCCCATCTCAATCGTCTCGCGCCGCGGAATGACGTCGCCGTCCCAGAAGTAGCGGCAACCGGCCTGACGCTCGAAGAAGTCGTAGACCGCATAGAGCGTGGCGCGGCCGTTGCCGCCCGCGAGAAAGAGCCAGCGCCGACCGTCCTTCTCCGCTGATTTGATGCGGTACCCGTCCGTGTCGACACCGACATCCAGCGGCGGGATGATCCCGTTCTCCACGGCGGTACGTGCGAAACGGTTGACGCTGTCGGAGCCGATCACGACCAGATCGGCTGATGGGTCAGGCGCGGCGGTGATCTCCAACTGTCGCCCGGTCACGCCGCTATACAGCTTCTGGAACTCCCGCGCGGCCACCGCATAAGCAGGCGGCGCAGCGACAGGCTCCAGAATCTTCCACTCAGCACCTGCCGCCGCGCATGCGACAACGGCCACGACACCCAGTAACATCAACCTTTCCATCTGGCTCATTTCATCCTCCTTGCGGCACTCATTCTGTCCTATGGGCGGCGTTCACGCCGCCGGGCATGCCCCTCTCTTACCTCCTACCCATTACTTCTCCCTCTTAGCGCGGCGTGAAATTTTTCTCGGGAATCTGATAGTGGTTGAAACCGGTATCGACATAGTTCTTCAGGGGCACATCCCAGCCAGCCTGCCGCAGATGGCGCGTGAAGTCCAAAAGACCATAACCGAACTGTTGCGTGCCCCACATCGCATGGGCCGCGCTCCAACAGATCTGCCGCATGGACTGATGCCCGTACAAATGATGCCAGGTGGTGCTGAGCATGCCGTCTAAGCCGATCTCCTGAACCGCGCGGCTTTGCGCCGCGTAGCCATCGCGGTGCTCCCACGGGCACGAAAGCACAGGGAAGCCCTTCGACTTGAAGTAGCGCAGCGTCGGATAGGTCTCGCCCTCCTTCTCGCCTTTGACCGGAGGACTGTAGAACCAGTCGCAGATCACGATATCGCGCGGCAGCGCATCCAGCAGGGTCTCTGCCCACTCCGCACCGTTTGCGTAATATCCCTTCCAACGCGGGTCGCCGCTACGAAGGAGCATGTCGTGCCACATCATCATGCGGCACTCGCGCTTCGCCAGTGCGTCGTGGATGCGGGTCAGGCAGGTGGCGACCACCTTCGGGTAATCTGAACGGCGGCACTGCGCGCAGGTGCCCATGTCGTAGGCCTCGTCGCACCCGGCGTGAAAATAGGGCGGCCGCCCGTAGGCATCGTGCATCTCCAGCACCAGCTCTTCCAACAGCGCCATCGCCTCGGGGTTACTGTGGCACCACGTCCATCCGTTCGGCTCGAACAAGGGCTGCAACTCTGGATGGAAATCAAGAATGCTATGTTTGCCGGAGTTAACGCGCGAACCCGTGGCGTGCCCGAAGAGATTGATCTGCGGAATCAGCGTCACACCCAACTCGTTCGCAATCTTGACCAGACGCTTGATCTCCCGCGGGGTCATAGTGCTGCCGGGCCATGCCAGCTCCGGATGATTCTTGAAGACGAACATGCCCCACGACTCCAGCACGATGTAGTTCATCTTGTAGTACGCCGCCAGCCGGATATAACGTTCGATCTCAACCGGCGTGTTCTCTGGGAACCAACAGAGGTGGAAGCCGCGAAACGCCATCACCGGCGCGTCGTCGATGACCGTCTCGGGAATGAAGTACGACGTTAGGGTGCGGGTGCCGCGCAGCGGCTCGGCGAGTTGGCGCAACGTGCGCATCGCATTGCGTGCGCCCCCCGCATCGGCGGCCTCAATCCGCAACGTACCCTTCGTACTTACGATCCGGTAGGCGTCTGCGATCTTCGGCACGGTGTCACCCGGCGCGGCGGTGGTCACTTTCGGACGGCAGCCGAACCACGTCTTAAACATCTCGCGCACTTGCTTCCCGGCCAGTTCACCCTCCTTGGCGCAGACCAACGTCACCGCAAGTGCGTCATTCAGCACCACATCCGGGCCGTCGGTCAGATCGACACGTTTTGGCGCGGGTACCAGCCGCGCCTTGATGATGTTCGCCTCGCGCGCGTTCAGCGGGGCCGCGTGCGATGCGTATGCCACACAGGCGCAGACAGCCATGATGATCCAATTTTGTTTCCTCATTCTCGTCCTCCTATTGCTGAGATTGTGACAAAATCCAGTTAACGACAGGAGAGAGTATACAGGAAACGCAGCAACAATACGTTTGATTTTGTGCATGGACTTTTTTCAAACATTTGCCCCGTAAAAAACGCATTGCATTTTTCGGCCAGCGCACAGATAATGTTTAACAATGTGTTTTAACTCGTTTCACGTGAAAGGATGTAACCCATGATCTCCCGCCGCAACCTTCTGAAGCTCACGGGCAGCGCCGTCGCAGCCTCGGCACTCTCTTCCTGTACCACCGCATCGTCATCCGTTACCGCTGCCACCCGGCGGCGTTCGATTGGCGCCAACGACCGTATCCGCATCGGTATCATCGGTTGCGGCGACCGCGGACGCAACGCCCACATGAAGGGAATCTATAAGCACGTCAAAGAGACCAATTTCGAAATTGTCGCCGTCGCCGATCCGTGGCGTGTCGCACGCGAGAGCGCTAACGGCATGGTGAAGGAGTGGTTCGGTCGCGACGCGCAGCAGTTCGTCTCCTACCGCGACTTGCTCACCGTCAAGGACCTCGACGCCGTGATGATCGCCTCGTGCGACCTGCACCACACTGCGCAACTCGAAGCTGCAGCACGCATGGGGCTCCACGCGTACTGCGAGAAGCCCCTCGCCGTCGAGTTCCCGGACCTCGTACGCGCGGTCGACGCGGTCAAGGAAGCTGGCACCGTCGTCCAGATCGGCACTCAGATCCGCAGCCTGCCCTCGATCGTCGGCGCGCGCGAATTGTTCCGCACCGGCATCTTCGGCCGCATCTCGCGTGTTGAGGAGTGCCGCAATGCGGAGCGCCCCTATTGGTACCACTATCTCAAAGAGGTGCGCCGCGAAGACGTGGACTGGAAGGAGTTCCTGCACGGCCTTCCTGATCGCCCCTTCCGCGACGACATCTGGTCCGGCTGGTACGGCCACTACGAATTTTCGCGCGGCCCGATCCCTAATCTCGGTGCGCACTTCATCGACCTGATGAGTTACATCACGGGCGCGACGCTCCCCACCTCTTGCGTCTGCCTCGGTACCCATTCCGCTACTTGGCAGGACGAACACCGCTTCACTTGCCCGGACGTGATTCAGGCCACTTGGATCTATCCCGAAGGCTTCCTCGTCAGCAGTTCGAATAATCTCGCCAACAGTTCGGGTTCGATCCGCAAGATCTACGGCGATAAGGGCGCGCTCGACATCAGCAACTGGAGTAAGCCCACCTACGACTGCGAAGGTGCTCCGCGCCGCGGTGAGGGCACGATCCGCGGCAAGAACGAAGTGAAACCGGTGGATCATCCCGACCACTTCCTCGACTGGCTCCAGTGCATGCGCAGCGGCAAGACGCCGAACGCTTCGATCGACGCCGGCTACCGGCACGCCGTGCCGGTCATCATGGCCATGAAGTCGTTCGAGAGCGGGCGCAAAGCGCTCTACGATCCGGTGCGCCGCAAGATCACGCTCGCCTAACGCACTCTATCAACCCACAACAAAAGGCCTTCCATGACCTTTGCAAAAGCCGCAGCCGGTCTGCTGTGCGCTACGCTTACGGCCTCGGCCGCCGCGCCGCTCTTCGATTTCGAGGGGCCCGACGCGGCGGCTGCACTGCCCTACCGCAACCGCGCCAAGACCGCACTCGATATCGTCCCCGCTTTCGCCACATCCGGCACCAACAGCCTGCGGTTCAGTTCCGCCGAATGGCAGCCCGGCATGCCGGAGTGGCCCGCGTTCGAACTAAAAACGCCGTTGCGCGACTGGCGCGGTTACGACCGGCTGGTCGTCGACATCACCAACCCGTCCGAGACGCGCTTTCCGTTCTCGCTCTTTGTCTCCGACTCCAAAGTCCCCATCCGGCAGGGTCTGCGCCACTCCTTCGCGGTGCCCAGCTCCGGCTTCGCCCGGTGCGTCGTGCCGCTCAGTGCCTTCCCAGACAATGTCAACCGCGCCGACATCACCACGCTCCACTTCTTTACCACGCGCCCTCCGGCCGATATGGCGCTGCATATCGACTCCCTGACGCTGCTCAAGAAAGACGAACGCCTGCCCGACCCGCCCCCCGCCTTCCTGCGCGACATTGCGGGAATCTCGCGCGGCGCGCTTGATGCGGCCGACCGCACGCTCGCCGAACTCGAACAGCGGCTCACCCCCCTCTGTGACACGCCTGCGGCACGGCACAGCGCCATGCAGGGCGTTAAGCGGCTCGGCGCCGTTTTCCAGACCCTGCGCCGCGACCTCGCCTCCGACACCCTAACGATGGAGACGCTCGCCGCCCTGCAAGCCGAGTTGGCGTTCTTTTCGAATCGCACCGAGCGGCTGGTCGACACGTTCCGCTTTCGACAGGCCAGCCTTCGCGCCGGCTTTGCCGAATCGCCGATGCTGATCGGCACCGCCACCGCCATGGAACAGATCATGCCGCGCGACGCGCCGTTCACCCTGACGCCGACGCGCACGGTCGCACTGAGTCTCGCCCGCAATGAAAAAGAGAGCGTACAGATCGGCGTGCTCTCCGCCGACTCCGCGCTGCGCCAAGTGTGCGTCACCGCCAGCGCGCTCAAAGGGCCGCGCGGCGCTGTCCTGCCCGCCTCGCAGATCGACTGCCATGTGACCGGCTATGTACAGACCAAGCGCAAGCCGCCCTATGCTGTCACGCACATCGGCTGGTGGCCCGACCCGATCCTCGATTTCCTCGGTCCGGTCGACATCGCGCTCGGCGACGTGCAGAGCTTCTGGATCCGCGTGCGGGCGCCGCGCAACCAAGCCCCCGGCGACTACCGCGGCACGCTGACGGTGAGCGCCGCTAACGCGCCAGCCGCCAAACTCGATCTGCGCGTGCGCGTCTACGACTTCACCCTGCCCGACCTCTCGCCGCTACCGCTCGCGATCACCTTTTCCCCAGGTGACAGGCCGATCCCCGAAACACAGGCAGAGCAGGCCGTCTGGCGCAAAGAGCCGGACTATCCGGCCAAGGCCTGGAAACGCCACACCGCCGCCTGGGCTGACTTCCTAGCCGACTACTACATCACGTACGACAGCCTGTATCATCGCGGCATGCCGGACTTCGAGATTCTGAAACGCCTGAAAAGTCAGGGACGGCTCGGCCAATTCAATCTAGGCTACTGGGGATATTTCGAGGACACTCCGGCATCACGCACGGATTGGCAGAGCAAGACCCTCGACCGCCTGCGCGCCGCCTACGACCAAGCCAAATCGCACGGACTGCTCGAACACGCCTACATCTACGGTTGCGACGAGGTCGCCACCAACTACTTCGCACGCGTCGAAGAGGCTGCCGCGTTGATCCGGAAGACCTGCCCCGGGGTTCCGATCATGACCACGACCTACGACCACAGCTTTGGTCTCGATTCCGGCATCCGTTCGGTAGACGCCTTCTGCCCCCTCACACCGAAATACGATGCCGAGCAGGCCGCGCGCGCCCGCGCCGACGGGCGACAGGTCTGGTGGTACATCTGCTGCGGACCGCATGCCCCCTACGCCAACATGTTTATCGAGTGCCCGGCCATTGAAGGCCGCCTGCTGATGGGCGCGATGACCGCCAAAGAACGGCCTGACGGTTTCCTCTACTACCAGATCAGCATCTGGAACGCGCGCCGTCCCATCACGACCGGTCCCTTCACCGAGTGGGACGCGCGGAGTTGGACCGTCTATCATGGCGACGGCGCATGGACTTGCGTCGGACCGGACGGCAAGCCGCTACCGACCCAACGCCTCGAAAACTTCCGCGATGGGCTGGAGGACTACGCCTATGTCCGGGAGTTGGAAGCCCTCTTGAAGAAACATGCGTCGCCCGCGACCTCCGGCTGGACCACCGAGGCACGCGCGGCCCTGCACGTCCCGGAAAACGTGGTCGCCAGTCTCAAGTCATACACGCGCGATCCCGCCGCCGTACTGGCCTGGCGCGATCGGCTGGCTGAGTTGATCGAACGCGCGCCCACCCGGTAGACGCTGCCCGCATCCACCTACTTCAGCGCGTGGATGAAAGCCGTAATGATCGTGGCGTTGAAGAGGTCGACCAGAAACGTGCCCGTGATCGGCACCACGAGAAACGCGCGCGGCGCATGACCGTAACGCCTCGTCACCGCCTGCATGTTGGCGATGGCATTCGGCATGGCACCCAGACCAAATCCGCAATGCCCCGCCACCATGACAGCCGCGTCATAGTCGCCGCCCATGACCTTGAAAGTCACAGTGCGCGCGAAGACGGCGGTCAGCACGACCTGCGCAGTCAGAATGATCATCATCGCCTGCGCCACCCCGGCCAGTTCGATCAAGTTCAGGCTCATCATCGCGATCGAGAGAAAAAAGCCGAGCAAGATGGAGGCGAGCGTGTCGATCCGCTCCGTGCACACCGCGCGCGGGTGGATGACATCAGCCGCATTACGCAAAGCGACACCCACGAACATCGCGCCAATATAGACCGGGAAGGTGATGCCGGTACCTTGTATGATCACACTCACCCATGTGCCGAGTTTGACACAGACCAACACCAACAGCAGATGATACAACCCCGACAACCCGTAGCGCGCATACCGCCGCAGATCAGAAATGATACCGCTCTCGCCGTCCGGCACCTCCTGCACGTCCGAAGCTGCATCCGCCGTCACATCTGCCGCCGGACGCAAACCACGCGCACGGATCAGACCGCCGCCGACCGGCCCGCCGATCAACCCGCCGGCCACCAGCCCGAAGGTCGCCGCCGCCACCCCCATGACAGCCGCCCCATCAAGGCCAGCCGCCTCGAACTCCTGCGCGAAGCCCATCACCGTGCCGTGACCGCCGGTCATTGAAACACTGCCGCACATAAGACCCAGTAGACGCGGGATACCCAACATCGACGCAAGCCCCACACCGATCAGATTTTGGAGCACCGCGAGCGCCAACGCCAGACCGAGAAATATCGCGACCTGTAGCGTACCGCGCTTGACCAACGCCCAACTCGCATTCAGCCCGATGCAGGCAAAGAACGCGACCAATAGCGGCTGGGTCACATTCTTGACCGGCGACTGCGCCCACTCCGACGGCGTGCAGACCAGCCAGGTCCACCAACGTTGCGCAACACCGGTTTCAAAACGCAGCTCGCAAACACCCGAGAGGTTGCCAATCAGCACCAGCAGCGCCACCAACAACCCGCCCACCACCGGCGCCGGGATATTGAACCGATTGAGCAGGCGCACTCGCCGCACGAACGCTTCGCCACACAGCAACACCGGCAACGCGAGCGCCACCGCTATCCATGGAGATACAGTCATACCATCCCTTCACAGAGCAGGCGGAGACGCTTCATCGGCTCCCCCACCCCAGCTTGCGGCGCAAGACATCACACGGGTCATAGCCATGCAACTCAATCAACGGCACACTGCGCGGACTACGCGCGATACGCACCGTATCGCCGCGCTGCAGCGGCTTGCTGTCGCGTCCATCCGAACTCACGATCATCGGCACCACACAGGTTGCCGCATGCAACGACACCCGCACCGTATCGCGGATCACCAGCGGCCGGTAGGTCAGCGTGTGCGGCGAGATCATACTGATAACCGTTGCAGGTGTGTCAGGCAGCAAAATCGGCCCGCCCGCCGAGAGCGAATAGGCCGTGCTACCGGTCGGCGTCGAGACAATAATGCCGTCGCACAGCACGCGCGTCACCGCTTTCTCATCAAGCGCCAGATCAATCTCTACCGCATGGCCAGACGCGCCGCGGCTTACGACCACATCGTTCAGTGCATCCGGCAACGAGAACCGTTCGCCGTCGCGGCGAACCACTTCCATTGCCAACGCAGTACGCAGGCTCACCGTGAAACGTCCCTCGCGCAACTGCTGCAACGCCACGGCGAAGTGCTGCTCTTCAACGCTGGTAAGAAATCCGAGCGAGCCGATGTTCAGCCCCATCAGCGGCAGATTCTGCCCAGCCGTACGGTGCGCCGCATCCAGCATCGTTCCGTCGCCGCCCAGCACCACGACCGCCTCGACGCCGCGCGCGGCAAACTCCGCCACCGGACAGATACGTTCCGGCGGGCAAAGCGCTGCCGCGCCCTCTCCGACATAAACCGTGAACCCCATGCCGCCCGCCAGATCGAAGACATTCTTGATCGCCTCGACCGCCCGATTCTTCTCGAGATTCGCAATGATACCGATTGTCTTCATGCCTCTTTTGTCTCTCCTTTGCGCCACCACGCCAGAAACTCGATATTGCCCTCCGGACCGCGCAGCGGGGATTCCACGCATCCCAGCCACTCGAGACCGAGCGTCTCCGTGCCAAACGCTTTGATCTCCGCCACCACCTCTTCGTGTACCGCCGGATCGCGAACCACACCGCCCGGCACCTTCGCGCGTCCCGCCTCAAACTGCGGCTTGATCAGCGACACCAATTCACCGCCCGGCGGCAAGACATCGACCATCGGCGGCAGAATCAGCTTCAGCGAGATGAACGAGACATCGGTCACCCCGGCCTGCGGCTGTTCGGGCAAATCTGACGGTTGCAGATAACGCGCGTTAAAACCCTCGATGACGGTCACCCGCGGATCCTGCCGCAGTTTCCAGTGCAACTGCCCCTTACCGACATCCACCGCAATGACGCGCGCCGCGCCGTGCTGAAGCAGGCAGTCGGTGAAGCCACCGGTCGAAGCACCGACATCCAGGCAGACCCTACCCGTAACATCGAACTCCGGAAACGCTGCAAAGGCACCTTCCAATTTCTCGCCGCCACGGCTCACAAAGCGCGGCCGCGCATCCACGGCAAGCGGTGCAGACGCATCCACCTTATGCCCCGGCTTCGTCGCGCGCTGCCCTGCCACGCGCACCTCACCCGCCAGAACCAGACGTTGGGCCTGCTCCTTACTTTCGGCCAGCCCCACCTGCACCAACAATGTATCCAAACGCTCCTTCATCCATCCCCCGCAGGAAACGATTCCTTTCGACGCCCATCTTACTGTTTACCGCCGCTCGGGACAATAGGCAAACGAAAATCTGCGGGAAGTCTGATCTTAAGATCATAAGATGGGAGGGCAAGCGTCCCCGTGGACCGCCTTCCGTGCTGTGGAAGACAGAGCCAAACTCTGCGTCTCTGCGCTAAAAATGAGCCCTAAAAAGCACCCACTCCACTTCCACACCTTTCAAGGTGTGGAATAACGGTCGGAGGGAAAAACGGGCGGGATACGGTGTGTTCGTTGTTTGCGGCTTTTCATAAACGATACCCACCTTGTTCACGAGGCAGCATGCCCGCCGCCGGACGAGCAGACGCTCGTCACTTCATTTGCATTTGCCGACTGCCCGGAAGCGCGCGACTCGCACCTTGTCCGGCTGCCCTCGGATCTCCGTCCAATATTCCACGCGCACGTCTTCGTCAACCTCAACATCCGTCGTGTACAAGGCATCCCGACCGTCTTTGTGGCAACCGGAAATCCAGTACTCTTCCCCGGTCTCGACATCGACGTAGTTCGTCTTGAAGCCGCGCCCGGCCAAAGTGTGAAAGGTTTTGCCGTCGTAGTGGAGCGACTTTCGACTCTTGGAGAATGTGACGCGACCGATTCGGGCCGGACCGGCCAACCCGTCCTTTCTTTCGATCCACATGATTCGGGTTTCCTTCACCTGTTCACCTTCCTTTAACCAGTTAAGGCGCGTCGCCGGGCTGACGTTTTTTCGTCCGTGTGATGCGCCACACGAATACGGAAAGAAAAAGAACACAACCATCACAAGCCAATCTCTGCATCAATTCACGTGTCGCGCATATCTCCTTGTGCAATGTCCGCGGAGGTGGCAATCCTACGAAAAAATCTTCAACCGTCTGATGGAGCCGACTTGGGTCATCCGCTAGCACCATCAATCGAAACCCAAAACGGCGCTCAACCGTTGTGGCAAAATGTATGCCCCCAATGGCGTCGACAACATAGAGACTTGCGGCAAGAATGGCAACCCAAGCTGCAAGCGTATGGATGACTTTTAGAGTTTTCATTGAGGTACTAACGAACTAATGAACTGACATCGCTTTCCGGGCGAAGATGTCCATCTGGCCGGTCGCATAGAGAAAATCGAGCGAGTTGTAACGATCACGCATGTGCGCGGCGACCATCACGTCACGGAGCGACTGCTCTCGCGTCGCTCCGATCTCTTCGGGATGGACGGGCGCACCGACAACCCGCAGTCTGCGCTCAATCTCCTTGGCCGGCAACAGTTGCTTCTCTAGGCGCGCCTTGATGGCAGGCCAGCGCTGCTTCAAATCCGATAGCCGGGCGCGTTGTCCCGCTTTGTCCACGTATTTCTTCTTTGTAGTGGTTCTACCGACCTCGACGAGTGACGTTCCTGCCAGAATCTTTTCCACGACCGCCTCTTCGGCGGACCACTCCGGCCATGCGGCGACGCAGGCCTCCACATCCAGTTGCGTGTAGTCGAAGGCCAGTATCTCTTCGTAGAGCTTCGCCATAAAATGCGTGTACACCCCTACCTGAAAACCATGCGACACGCTAGCGCCACGGTAGGTGTGGTTGCGCATATCGAGGATGTGGCTGAACATGTGCTCAGCGCCTGAGGCCGGGCGCGAACTCTGCATGTCCTGCATGGCGAAGCCGCCGAGCATGAGCCCCTCGACGAATTTCGTGAGCGGTGCCGTCTCCATCGCCGCCACACCCTCAGGATCGCCGATGGCCTCGGGAAGGCCGTCCTGCACGGTATGCCAGGCACGGTCATGCCACTCTGCGGCACCCAATTCAAACGCGAGAATCCAATCCGCGCCCGCCGTGACTTTCGAGAGCAGGTCGGCAAAACCACTGGCGACCATCCACGCTGGAGCCGTCCGCATCACTTCTAAATCCGCCACAATCACACGCGGAGCGGGGCACGCATAGGTCGTCTTCGCGCCCTCTGGAGAGCGGATCGATGCCCCGAAACTGGAATAGCCGTCCATGCTCGCCGCTGTCGCGCAGACCATGTACGGGACGCCGAGTTCGCCGCTCGCACGTTTGGTGAGATCGTTCACTACCCCCGAGCCGACAGCCACAGGGATGAGCGTCCGCCCGTCTGACCGTTCGATCGCGCGCCGGATGGCAACGCGGATCTCTTCCACATAGCGGTAGTCGGCATGGACCAACTCTCCGCCCGGCTCAAGCACATGCTCGCTCACGGCGACGCCGGCATCCTTGAGCAACGCTGTCACCCGCTCGCCTGCCGCAGCCTTCGTGCGGGGGTCGCAGACCACGAACGCATCTAATGCTCCCTCGAACTGTTCGTTAAAGAGACACGGCACCTGCTCAAGCACGCCCTCGCCGATCAAACACACCTTGGTATCACAGGCACTTTCAAGCGCCCTTTCGATCATATTTTTTGACATATTCTCACTCACCATAATTGTCGGCCTTCGCACCCCAGAGCAACAGGAAAAACACCATGCCGGCCACCGCCGTGCTGGCGATGACCGTTACCGGCACCTGCCACCCGCCCGTTGATTGCGCGAGCGTACCGCAGACCTTGCCGGAGATCGACACGCCGATGTACGA
>JAKJHA010000266.1 GCA_022704125.1 Verrucomicrobiota bacterium
GTCGTCCTCTAGCACCACCAGCTTGGTTGTCATGTGACGTCCGCACGACTCATGGATCGTGCCCGCGACCAGCGCCCGAATGATGTCATCGATACTGACCAAACCGAAGAGACGCCCCTTCTCCTCAACCGGCACACTACTGATCTTTTTCTGGCGCATCAACTCCTGCGCCTGCTGCATCGTTGCGTCGCGCGGCACCGTCACCAGATTCGAGGTCATCACATCACGCACCTTCAGGCGCTGGATGAGTTCAAGCAGTACGATCGGATCGTTGTCCGTTTCTCCCAATGTGGACCGTTTTTCCGGGGCAACGGGAGGTTGGCTGTCGGATGTGCTCATAGCGACTGAAGGGCAGTATGCACCGCCACACAGGCGTCATACTTGGACAGACGGCTGGTGGCCAATGTCATGCCGAGATCATTCGCCACATTCACCATCGAAGAGGGCAGCGGCTTGCCATTCACGACCACCACCCCCACCGCGCCGACAATCTGGGCGGTACGCAAGACCTGATCACTGGCCAGAGAAGTCAACAGCAGCATATCCTCCTCATCGACCAGTAATACGTCGCTCATCAAATCCGACGCCATCACGTGTCCGACGCGGCGCGACATGCCGTCCCCTTTGACAAGAACCTCTGCCTGCAGCACCTCCGCGACCTTACTCATCGTCATAAAAAAGCCTCTCTTCACACAATCAGATCAGGACAATGCGTCCGGACGCACGTCACCCAAAAATCGCGCATCAGTCTACCGAATTACCCTGTCAGAAACAACATTGAAGTCTTACACGATCAGCATACAATCCCCGTAGCTGAAGAAACGGTAACGTTGACGGACTGCCTCGCGGTAGGCCGCCAGAATGCGCTCGCGCCCGGCCAGCGCCGCGACCATCATGATCAGCGTCGAACGCGGCAAATGGAAATTCGTGAGCATCATATCGGTCGCCTGGAAGCGGTAAGGCGGATAGATAAAGATGCTGCTGGAGCCGGCGGTCGCGACCACTTCGCCGCCGTGCGCCGCCGCCACGCTCTCCAACGTGCGCACACTGGTACTGCCGACCGCCACGACGCGTCCGCCGCGCGCCCGACAGTCGCGAATCGCGTCAACCGTGGCCTGCGGCACCGCATAGCGCTCGGCATCCATGCGGTGCGCCTCCACGGTATCGGTCTTGACCGGCTTGAAGGTGCCCGGCCCCACATGCAACGTGACCGTCGCGCGCCGCACGCCCTTAGCCGCAAGCGCGTCGAACAGGGACTCCGTAAAATGCAACCCGGCCGTCGGTGCCGCCACCGCGCCGGTCTCGCGCGCATAGACGGTCTGGTACCGCTCACGGTCTAGTCGCGCCTGGCGTTCATCGCCACTACGGTGGATATAGGGCGGCACGGGTGTAAGTCCGTAACGCTCCAGCACCGCCATCAGCGGCACCGCTGAACACAGGCGCACATCCCATGTGCCGTTGTCGTTTTTAGCAAGCGGTTCGGCGGTCAAGTTCCCATCGGCGAAGATTGCGCGCTGTCCGGCTCGAACCGGTCGTCCCGAGCCGGTGATGCACCGCCACACGTTTTCGCCGGACGCCGCTTCGGCATCACCCGAGACCGGTTCGACCAGCAGCAACTCGAACGCCCCGCCGGTATCTACCCACTGCCCCCGGATGCGCGCCGGAAACACACGCGTGTCGTTCAGGACCAGCAAGTCATTCACCGAGAGATACTCCGGCAGGTCGGCCACGCAACGATGCTCCAGGCGCCCCTCCGCGCGGTGCAGCACCATCATGCGTGAAGCTCCACGTTCAGCAGGCGGCTCCTGCGCGATCAACTCCTGCGGCAATTCATAATCAAAATCACTTGTCAGCATAACACTCCATCACCCCGTGCAATGTGTGCAAACTATACCCAAGCCCCCTACGAGAAACAAGCTGGACATGCAACCTTGACTTCCACAAGCGCCCGGATATATTCTTTGAAGGTACAGTCAGAGATTCACAGAGCAATGATCATCGTCCTGCACTTCTCCACTTCTATCCGCCGATTTCACCATGCCCCAGACGCAACAAAACCGAGCACGACGATACGCTCGACACCCAACCCCAAGAACGACGCAATTGTCATACCCACTTGGATTGACCCGTTACCGAAAGAAGCGTTCGACGAAATTTAACCGTTTCCTGACGGAAGTAACGCATTGGTCTAACAAGGATAGGCTAACTTTGCCACCAGCAGAGAGAGTTACAGGGGATTCAGGCTTGCCTGTTTTCACTCCTCCGTGCGATAATGCGTGGTGCCGATCATGAAAATCGGCGCGGTGCGTTTCCGAATTCGCCTATGGGATGCTGATAAACACGAAAAGGATCAGAACACATGGCAAACAATCACACAGTGGCGCGGCGCGAGCTTCAAAGATTGACCGCAATGTGCGTTTGCGGTTTGGGTGTTTTGACGGCGGGCACACAGTCGGCGTACGCGCAACAACTGACGCCGCCCGTCGCACAGGATGCGACTTTGATCACGTCAACCAACTTCACCGCCAACTGGTCGGCGGTGACCGGCGCAACCGGGTACGTGCTGGACGTCTACCGGTACGAAGGCGTCCCGCCCACAACGGTGAGCGAGGGATTTACAGGCTATCCGGATACCACACCTGAAGGATGGGTAATCAAGGTCATGGCAAGCGACCCGACGTACAAGGGTTCAGACACCTCGGGTGTGGCGATACCGGCCATCAAATTCAGTTCAAACAAACACTCGATTACGACACCAGAGTTTCCCGCCGCAGCGACGAGTTTCTCTTTCTGGTACAGGGGTAATGTGACAAGTTCTTCGTCGATCCGAGTGTCGGCAAGCAATGAGACCGGATGGACGGAACTCGATAACGTTCCGATGACCAACGAAACGGGGGTGACGCTAAGCTATCCCCTTGCGGCTTCTAGCGCTTACACACGCTTCGAACTGTACTATAACAAACCCACAGATGGAAAATTCGCAGCCGTTGACGATGTGACCGTACAGTACGGCGACGGCACGCGCGTGTATGCGCTGACAAACGAGGCGGTAGGAGCCGTCACCTCGTATCAGGTCACTGGCCTTACCATTCCGGGCCTCTACTGGTACGTGGTGCGGGCAACAAATGACACCGCAGTCTCCGCCGACTCCAACGTAATTGAGGTGAACACGGAGAGTACGCCGCCGCAGATAACCGTACCCTTCGCGCCGCAAACCGCGCGCGTGGGCAAGACCTTCACATGCGATGTCGTGATTCATGAGACGAACGGCGATCCGGTGACAGAAACCAACGTGACCGCCGCAGGCGTCTCCGGCGCATGGTCGCTGAATGCGGGGGTCTTCACCTACACGCCGGTCGCCGCAGACAAAGGCGTACAGACCTTTACCTTCACCGCGCAGGACAAGGACGGCTGGAGCGAGCCACGTGACCTGATGATCA
>JAKJHA010000267.1 GCA_022704125.1 Verrucomicrobiota bacterium
ACGCCAAGCACGTAAGGCTCGGCCAGCGCGTTGCGCAGAATGGCTTGCAGGGCGCAGCCCGAGAGCGCCAGCGCCGCGCCGACCACAAAACCGGTCACGACGCGCAGCAGCCGCAGTTCCAGCAAGGCACGCCCCGCAAACGTCGAGGTGTCCGGCAGTCCGAATCCGGCAGGGCCGGCCAGCAGGCACAGGACGAGCACCACAGGCACGGCGAGCAGGAGCAGGCAGGTTGTTGTGCGGGAAGGTGTCATGGGCGGTCCGGGGCAGGGGACTGTTTGGCGAATCGTTCGGCGTCCTGATCCAGAACCGCTTTGATTTGTGCGATCCCGTCTAGCACACGCGGGCCGGGTCGGCTTACGGTGTTCAGATCGGTAACCGTGTAGACGCGGCCGGAACGTACGGCGCGCAAAGAACGCCAGCCGGTCTGTCCGGCATAAATCTCCAGTGGTGGGCGTGCGGTTGCAAAGATGCAGAGTAGCAGATCCGGGTCTTGCTCGATGATCCATTCGAGTGAGACGCGCAGGTAATTGGTCTCAAGATCATGTCCGGCACTGACACCGCCCGCGAGTTCGAGCAGGGTGGTGACAAAGGCGTTACGGCCTGCGGTGATGGGGACATCCGGCGCAAAGAGCAGCAGCACGCGCGGGCGGGCCTGGCATGAAGAGGCCGCTTGGCGCGCGCTCTCGATGCCGCTCTGGATTTCGTCCGCCAACTGGTTGGCGCGTGTTGAGCGGTCGCAGAGCACACCAAGCTGGCGAAGCGCGTCAGGGATCTGGTCGAGCCGCGTGCAGGGCACATGCACCACCGGGATGTTCAGCGCCGTGAGCCGATCGCGGAGCGCGGGATCGGAAAGCACGGTTTCCAGAACATGCGTGGGGCGGACGGCAAGCAAGGGTTCGAGCCACGGGACGGCGAAATCGCCGGTGACGGGAATTTCACTCACAACCTCCGGCGGGTGGTCACAGGTCGCCGTGCGTCCGACCAGAAGGTGCCCCGCACCGATCGCACACACGCACTCGGTCAGGTGGGGGGCGGTCGAGACCAGCCGCATGCCACTGTCGGCGGGCAGAGGCTCTTGCCGGATGCACGCCGTCAGTAGCGACAGCGCTACCACCAGCCAGCATGCAACCACGCGCCGCCATTGGCCGGGGAGGCTCGTGAAGAATCTTTCGTGGCATGGGCGTCTCGCCCATGGAACACGGGCAGGATGCCCGTGGCACACCGCCTTGTGGTATGGGCGTCTCGCCCATGGAACACGGGCAGGATGCCCGTGGCACACCGCCTTGTGGCATGGGCGTCTCGCCCATGGAACACGGGCAGGATGCCCGTGCCACATCTGCAAGCAAGAGCCTCTAGCGGAGCGCCGGGAGGGGCACGCGTCTGCTTGCCCGGCGGCGTAAACGCCGCCCACAAAACTGGACGCACACAATTTGGAGTGCGGTGACAAGAGCCGCGCTGCGCGCGGGTCGCGGCACCGCTTTCCCTCCGCGCTATGCGCGGAAAGCGGCTCGTGGGGACACTCGCCCTCCATTGCCGCGCCCCGGCGGCTCGTGGGGACACTCGCCCTCCAAATCATGTTAGTCCTTTGTGTGAGGTTGAATTGGGTTTCGGGTTTCACCCGCATTAGAAGGTGAATGTGGCACCGACCTTCCAGAAACGGCCGCGACCGGGATAGTAATAGTCGCCGCTGAAGCTAGACCAGCCGGCGTAATCGCAATAGTCACGGCCGAACACGTTATCGACGCTCAGCGTCACGCGCAGACCTTCGATGAAGGAAGGTTCGTACCGCAGGCCGCAATCGACCAACGTGTAGCCCTTGAGCGGTGGCGCACTGTTGTTGAAGTCGCTGCCGAGATATTGGCGCGTGACGTAGCGCACCCCGCCCATGAGCGCGAGACTGTGCAGCAGGTAGTAGTCACCGTTAACGCTGAGGGTGTGCGTCGGTACGAGCGGTACGCGGTTATCGTCATACGGGCCGCCATCGAACTCCGCGCGCACCGCGCTGTAAGCGAGCGTAGCGGAGCCGACCCGATCGCGCGACCAGTGCAGTGCGGCGTCGAGGCCGATGCGGTCCGTGTCGCCCGGCGAGTTGCGGTTCTGGAAGGTGGCGGGGTCGTAATAGATCTCGTCGTCCATGTCCATGTGATAGAGCGAGAGCGCAGCCAGCCATTCGTTGGCGATGCGGGCCTCTGCGCCGACCTCGAGGTTGAGGCCGGTTTCTGGGGTGAGAGCGAGATTCGGTGTGCCCGCACCTGCGAAGATCTCGTCGATGAACGGTGCATGATAGAAGCGCCCTGCCTTGGCGTAAACCTTGGAGGCTTCAGTGGGTCGATAGAGCAGGGCGGCTTCAACAGCCGACTCACGCTTGCTGTATGAGGTCGTCGAGGCGGCATTCTTGACGCGGTTGTCAAACCACTCGGTTCGTCCGCCAAGTGTCAGCGAGAGGTCATCAGTGAAGAAGAACTCGTTCTGCGCATAGCCGGCGATACTGGCGCGGTTGAACTCCCAATCAAGCAACGAGGTGTAGAAAGGCGAATTGAAATCCGAATAGAAGTCGGTCACGTCATACCGCAGGTCGGTGCCGAGTGTGAGGATTGAGCGGTGGCCAGCGATACGTAAGTCATGTGTGTACTGCGGCTGCAGCGCGTATGAATCGATCTCACTGCCGTAGAAGGCCTGACTGGTGGCACTGAGCCAGCGGCTGTCGGTCTCACGGCGGCTGGCCGTTGCGTTCAAATCGAAAATGCCGTCGGCGCCCACGGTCGTACGCCCGCCCAGACGGATGCCGTAGCTCTCCAGTTCACTGCGGTCTCGCGGTGTGGTGGAACTGCGCGGCGCGTTGTGATAGCGCTCGCGGGAGAGCGTGCCCGGTAGGCCGTACTCCGCGTCGTGGTAGAAGGTGGAGAGCGAGAGGAAACGATCCTCGCCGAAATCTTTGCGCAGCGCGGCATTCAACTGATAGGTTTCATAATCGCTGTTGTCGCGATAGCCGTCGGACTTTTCCCAGTCCGCGCTGGCGCGGTAGGAAACGCCGTCCTCGCCGAACATGCCGGTGGTGTTGACGAAAGCCGAGTAGGTGTCATAGGCACCGACTGAAGCGCCGAGCGTGGTCTGTTGTTCGGCGGTTACGTCGTCCGTGATGATGTTGATCACACCAGCCGAGGCGAAGTCGCCGTGAAGTACGGTCTGCGATCCGCGTATAATCTCGATGCGCGAGATGGATGCCATCGGAACGCGCAGCAGGCTCGGCGAAGACATGTCGGGATTGTTGAGGCGTTCGCCATTGACGAGAACCAGAACGCGGCCGAAGGAGCTTTCGCCGAATCCGCGCATCGAAAGTTGCGTGAGCGCGGGATTGCTGTTGAGTGTGCGCAGGGTAACGCCGCCCTGCTTTTCGAGCACTTCCGCCGTTGACGAGCAGCCCGATTCGGCGATTTC
>JAKJHA010000028.1 GCA_022704125.1 Verrucomicrobiota bacterium
CCGTCCCTCGACACTGCGCAACGCCCCGCCCAAACTGCGCAGCATGGTCCACAGCGTGGCCGACCTCGAAACCATCACCGTGCGCAACGAGGCCGAAGCGCTGCTGATGGAAAGCAACCTGATCAAACAGTACCGTCCGCGCTTCAACATTGTCTTGCGCGACGACAAACGCTACCTCGCCCTGCGCGCCGATCCGCGCGACCCCGTGCCGCGCCTGACCACCTGCCGCATTCTGCGGGATGACGGCGCACTCTATTTCGGGCCATTTCCCTCTGCCGCCGTCGTCCGCACGGTTCTCGACTTCACCGAGAAGCGCTACGGCCTGCGCAAGTGTACGCCGATCCAACCGGACGCCGAGACCTACCACCACTGCATCAACGACATCATCCGCTTCTGTTCCGCGCCTTGCATCGGCCGCATCTCCCCTACCGAATACCGCAACCGCTTCAATGAAGCGTGCGCCTTCCTGCGCGGCGAACGGCTCGACGTGATCGAAGAGGTCAAAGCGCGCATGCAGGAGGCGGCCGACGAACATGAATTTGAAAAAGCCGCCGCCCTGCGCGACACTTGGATCGCCCTGCGCGAGATGGTCAAGCAGCGTGTGCGTGTTGTCGCCACCCCCGAGATGCACGCGGCGGACGCACGCGCCGGTATCTGCGGCCTGCAAAAGCTGATCGGTCTCCCTGCGCTGCCCACCCTGATCGAGGGCTTCGACATCTCCAACCTTTTCGGCACCCAATCGGTGGCCAGCATGGTTGCCGCGGTCGACGGCCTGCCCGACCGCCGCCTCTACCGCCGCTTCCGCATCCGCACCGTCGAAGGCGCCGACGACCCGCGTTCCATCGCCGAGGTCATCGACCGCCGCTACACCCGCGTGCGCGACGAAGGCAAGCCGCTGCCCGGCTTGATCCTGATCGACGGCGGCATCACCCAACTCCGCGCCGCGCGCGAGGCGCTCGCCCGCCTTGGCCTCAGCCAGGTGCCTGCCGTCGGCCTCGCCGAAGAGATGGAAGAGATCGTGCTTGATGACGGTCGCCCGCCGCTCCTGCTGCCCCGCGACTCAGACGCACTGCGCGTCCTCACCCGCCTGCGCGACGAAGCCCACCGCTTCGCGCTCAGCTACCACCGCCGTCTGCGCAACCGCCTCATCCGCGAATCCGTGCTCGACGATATCCCCGGCATCGGCCCCGCCAAAAAAGCGCTGCTGCTCAAGCGCTTCGGCTCGGTCTACCGCCTTGCCCGCGCCACCGTAGAAGAGATCCAGACCGTCCCCGGCATCGACCGCGTCATGGCCGAAGCCATCCTCAGAGCCGTCAAGCCGAATTGAGTGTCCTTAGTTTCAGGCTGCATGCAGTGCTCGGGATTTTTAACGCAGAGGCGCAGAGACGCAGAGATTTTTTTGGGGGAGCCGGCCTTGCGGGTACTGCGGGTGTGAGCGGCGTGGGACGCCGCCGGGTGGAAGGCCGGTGCGGAGCGGCACCCGTAGTACCCGCAGAACCGGCAGGATCGGCAGTGCCGGGAAGCCTTTCTCCTAAAAACGGCAGTTGGGCGTACGGATTTTGAGCAAAGCCGCGTAAACATTGGCTTTCATCGCGATCCTCGCCGCACCTATTTGGTGCAGAACGCAATTTCTGATTGGAACCACGGAACACACTAAACACACGGAAACAGAGCCATGCCTTTCCGTGTGTTCGGTGTGTTCCGTGGTTAAACAATCGATCCCGATAGCGATCCCGATCCCGATTTGGATGAAACCATGAAGCCTTGAAACCAGAAACCAAAGAGAGTTGACGGTTCAACTGCTCTTTTTAGGTTTCTATGTCACGCCCTTTCAGAAATACCTGTCCCTTAGTTGTCTCTCTCTTTCGCCAGCGCGTGCAGCGTGGCGCGATCCACGGCGTCGGCGGCTTTGCGCTTGGCCATAGCGCGGCGGTGTTTCTCCCACTCTTCTGGAGACCAGGCGGCGGCTTCGGTGTAGTCCGCGCAGAAGGGCACGCCGAGATCGACCCAGAGCGCGAGGCGCGCGAGATCGTCCGGCTTCAAGGTCTTGCAGTGTCCTTTGTCCAGCCTCTCGTTGAAGAGCTTGCTGGTGGCCGAGCCTGCCGAGCGCGGCGGCTGGATGGGCGGTGCCGATGCAGCCGAGACCCAGTTGAGTACCGCATGATCGGGGACGCCGCGCCAACGCGCGGGCGGCTCCTTCTGATCGGGCCGGGCGTGCGTCAGCGTGAGGTAGGCGCGCGTCCAATGACGCTTGGCAGCGGGATCGGTAACGACCGTCGCGGTCAAGTCAGGTCGATCGGGCCGACCGTCGTGACAGCCGGCACAATGGGTGTTGAGGATCGGCTGAATCTCTTTCAGGAAACTGAAACCGCGGCGCGGTCCAAAGATCGGTGCCAACTGACGGGGACCAGCGGCGAGCGCGCGTGTCGGACGCGCTGAGGCAAGCGGCACGCTGTTTTTGGATTCGTGACAGCCCACGCACGAGGCGTTCTCGCCCGGTTGCAGCGAGGTCCAACTTCGCATCGTCTGCACCATGCGCCCTTTGTCGTCGAGCAGCATAAAGTAGAGCGGGGTACGCGCTTCAGTCGTGAAGAAGACCGAGCCGTCCTCATACACCGGAGCATCACCGATCAAAATTTTGGGGTCCCATGCACCGTTGCCCACGGAGGGCGGTGTCGAGATCAACGCCCCGCCCCCCGGTCCGCCGTTGCCGTTGCTACCGATGCCTGCGGCACGGTAGTCGAGGCCGATGACACGCAACGTCTTGACCGTACCGGGCGCCACGCCCTCCATGGCCGGGCCTGCATAAACATCCTGTACGTAGAAAGTGCCGGTCGGCCGGACATAATCCACGAAGCTCGGGCGCGCTGGCGGGCGCGGACGTGGACGCAACGGTACCGAACGACCGCAGGCCAGTCCGCGACGCGAAACCAGCAGCTCGCGCTGACCATCGATGTCCATCCAGTATATACCGAAGCCGGTCATGCGGTTCTCATGGCACTTGCCATCGACCCGCGTCCAGCCGTCGGGATTGTAGGTCACCAGCAACGTACGCTCGTCGATCGGATAGGGATAAGCGAAGAGATCGGCCTCCTGTCCGTAGGCATCGATGATCACCGACTTCGTGGGGCGCACCGGCGCGACGCGCGTAACGCCCTCCGCCTCTTGACGCCCGCGCGTCGGGTCGATCAGGATCAACTCTCCAGGCTGGCGCGAGTGGTGGCCGGTGGCAATCGCAAAAATCTTGCTGCTGCCCGGAACACCGCGCGCATGGATAATGGTGGTCGGGAACCAAGAGTTTTCACCGTAGACCGCGCTCTGTTGCGTGCCGTCGAGCTGCATCTGAAAGAGTGGCTGGGTATATATCTGCGAGCGGTCGTTGTACTCCCAGCGCGTGTAGAGCACGCGGCCGTCCGAGGTGACAGAGGGATAGTTCAGGTGGACTTGGTCAAAGGTCAGCCGCAGGATATTCCGGCCGTCACGGTCGCAGCGGTAGAGGTTGCTGACCTCGGTCCACCAGCAGTCGACGATCTGCATGCAGCGCGTGGAATTGAAGAGAATGCGGCCGTCCGGCAGATAGCATCCTTCGTAATCGGCGATTCCGAGCCCTTCAGTCAGCGGACGGATCTCGCGCGTGGCGGCGTCCATCTCGTACAGGTGGTAATCATCGCCGCGGTCAGAGCGTTTGAGAGAAAAGAGAATGGCGCGACCGTCATAATCCACATCCGCATCACGGATCACCCCCTCCTTCGTCTCGGTGAGCACCGTCTCATGCCAAAGGCCGTCGCGCCATTCGGCGAGGCAGAGCTGGCCGCCTGCCCGGAAATTGCGCTCCGCCTGAGCGTCGGTGAGCGCCTCGGTATAGGCATAGTGCGAACCGCCCATCACAAAATGGCGCGCATAGACTAGACGCGGGAACTCAGCCTTGACGCGGGCCAAGCGACGGGCGCGGCGTTGCTCGCAGGCAGAGCGATAGGCAACGAGCGCGGCCTTGTAATCGGCCGCCACAGCCTCCTCGGATGGCTTGCTGGAGACAGCGGCGACGGCCAACAAAAAACGTGTGCGTCCATCGGCACTCGCCAGGAGTTGCGGCCCCGCAATCGCAAGGTCTTGACACAGCCAGTCGGCCAGCACCTCGTCGTGCGCTTCGACGGCGCGCCAGAGTGCCTGCGGGGTTTGGCGTTCAGCCTCCGTCGCGTCGCGGCCCATCAGGACTGCAGCCAGAGCCAGACCGTCCGGTGCAATCCCCGGCTCGCCCTGTGCGAACAGCGCGGCCAATCCCCAAATGACAACGCATACGACTCCCCCGATGCGATACTGCATGGCACTTCCTCCCCGTAGTGTGACCCACACCACCTCCACACCATAGCGAATAGCGGGCCGCGCCGCAAGTCGGGTTTCAATTTCCATTTGCGCATGGCACATGGGTTTCAGTATCATCCCTCCATGAAAAACATCTTTATCTTGCTGGTGATGTTGTTCGGACTCGCGGCGGGTTGCCGTGTGTCGGACGTTCGTGAGATGGAGGTCCGGGTGCCGGCGATGGCCAGCGACGCGGATGTGCAGAAGATCCGTGCGGCTTTGTCACAGCTCGGCGGCATCGACGCAGAAAAGCTGGTGTTCGACACAGCCGGTCGCACGATTAAGGTACGGTACGAATCCATGGTGGTCGCTCACAAAAATATCGAAATCGCGATCGCTGAAGCCGGGTACGACGCGAACGACATCAAAGCCATTCCGCCCGCGCCCGCACGGTGACGCGAAACGGCATGCGCACGCAGGTCGAAAAATTTTTGGATCACATCGCGTATGAGCGCGGGCTCTCCGAAAACACGCGCGCCGCGTATGCCGCAGATTTGGAGACCTTTATCGCGTTTCTGGAAAAGGACGGAAAAGCAACCACGTTCGCGGCGGTCACACGCAACCATGTGGCCGCTTTTTTGGACCAGCAACGAAAGCTGGGATTTCGCGCATCAACGCGTGCACGGCGTTTGGTCGCCATCAAAGTGCTGTTCGCCTTTCTCGCCGGGGAGGGTGTAATCCCGGCGGACATCGCCGCCTTGATGAACGCGCCGCGGAAAGGGCGTACACTCCCGCGCACTTTGAGCGAGGAGGAGGTCGCAAGCCTGCTGGCCGCGATCGACGGTGATGCGCCGCTGACCGTGCGCGACCGCAGCATGCTCGAACTTTTTTATGCGTGCGGATTGCGCGTGTCCGAAGTGGCGTCGCTGCGGCTCAGTGATGTACGGCTTGACGATGCCGTGATCGCGTGTGTCGGCAAGGGCAACAAACAGCGTCTGGTTCCTTTGGGTGCGGTGGCCGAAGCATGGCTGCGCCGTTATCTGACTGAGTCCCGTCCGCGATTGGCGCGGGGCAACACAGTGCAAGGCACGCTGTATCTAACGGTGCGTGGTGCGCCGTTCACGCGCCAGGGCATCTTCGCGATGCTACGCAAACGCGCGGAGGAAGCGGCGCTCGCGCGTTCGATCTCGCCCCACGTTTTGCGTCATTGTTTTGCCAGTCATCTGCTTGCGCACGGCGCGCAAATCCGTGCGATACAGGAGATGCTCGGCCACGCCGACATCGCCACTACACAGGTCTACACGCATGTCGACGACGGTCAGGCGCGTGCGACACACGCCCGATTTCACCCGCGCGCATGACCCGCGAAATGCATCGCCAATCATAAATCAAGACAAAAACACCAACATTTATTGACCTTTTTTGTTTTTGTGATTGATTATTCAGAAAAATAGACTATGGTGTAATCCGTTGTGGGGGGTTAGTTTCCCTGCGAAAAAAGGAGTAAACTTATGGCTAAGAAGGCAACGCCGAGAACGAAGAGCGAAATCATGGCCGCCCTTGCTGAGGCTGGTGGGATCACCAAGAAGCAGGCTGGCACGGTCTATGAGACGCTGCTCTCAATCGCCTACGCTGGCGCGAAGGATCCGAAGGGCATCATGCTCCCGGGTCTGGGTAAGTTGATCAAGGTCAAGCGCCCCGCGCGCAAAGGCCGCAATCCTGCCACGGGCGAAGCGATCAAGATTCCGGCGAAGACGGTCGTCAAATTCCGTCTGGCGAAAGCCGCCAAAGATGCTGTGCTCGCCAAGTAATTGGTGGATCAGTATTCGCATTTTGAAGGTGTCGCGCGCAAGCGCGGCACCTTTTTGTTTTGCGGCTTTATCCCGCGCCTCTGTGATGTTACCATGAGGAGCAGTTTGAAAGGTGCCTTAGCCCCGTGTGTCGTTGGGGTGAAGTCTGGCGCGATGAAGAATACGGGGGATGAACAATGATGAAGCGACTTGAAGAACGGGCGGTTTCTGGATATTTGGTGGCGGACGGTGGAATGGGCACAGAGTTGCAGGCGCGCGGACTGGTTCCCGGCGAATGTCCGGAACTCTGGTGTGTGGAGCGGCCGGACCAAGTGCGCGCGGTGTATGCCGCATACCGTGCGGCGGGTAGCCAGATTGTGGAGACCAATACATTCGGCGGCAGCCGCTATAAACTGGCGCACTACGGGCTGGCCGACCGAGTGGCGGAGATCAATCGCGCCGGTGTGGCGTTGGCGCGCGAAGTAGCCGGCGACAGCCAGTACGTGATGGCGAGCATGGGGCCGACCGGGCTCTTCATGGAGCCCTACGGCGACGAGACCGAAGAGAGTTTTTACGCGGCCTTTGCCGAACAGGCGCGCGCCTTCGAAGAGGGCGGTGCCGACGCAGTGATCGTCGAGACCATGATGGCGATTGAGGAGTGTTGCGTCGCCGTGCGCGCCGTGCGCGAGACCACCGCGCTGACTTGTCTGGCCAGTTTCACCTTCGAGCCGCTGCCGGACGGTAGCTTCGCGTCGATGATGGGCGTGACGCCGGAACAATTCGCTGAGCAGGCGTTAGCCGCAGGTGCGCATATCATCGGCGCCAACTGCGGTACCGGGCCGGATGCGATGATACCGATCATCCAGCGGCTGCGCACCGTCACGAGCGCGCCTTTGATCGCGATGCCGAATGCCGGCATGCCGACGCTCGTGAATGGCGAAACGGTCTTTCTCGAATCACCGGAAGAAATGGCGTCGAAGGTCGGGGCGCTGGTCGAGGCCGGGGCGACGATCATCGGCGGCTGTTGCGGGACCACACCGGCCCATATCGCGGTCATGGCAAGCGCGGTTCAAGCCCTGCGTCAGGCAGAGTAAGGAGCGAACGATGCTGTACTGGATCGCACCCTATTTGACGAAAGTGTGGGGCCCCTTCCGCCTGCTCTCATCGCACTTGATGTTGCTGGCGGCTGGCACCTTGATAGGCGGCCTCGTGATATGGAGTTTCCTGCCGCGGCTGTGGCACCGTTTGCCCACCGACCGCGGTAAGGTTCTGGCCAGCGACGGCGGCAAGGCCTCGGCCGGCAAACCTACCGGTGCCGGTGTGCTGATGGCGTTACTGCTGATACCGATCATCATACTCTTCGTGCCCTTCGGCCCTTGGGAGTTCGGCACCGTGTTGTGTCTCTATCTCAGCATGTTGTTCGGTTACCTGGACGACCGCAGTGTCTTACCGTGGGGAGAGCTGAAAAAAGGCCTTCTCGACTTGGTGGTGGCGCTGGGCGCGGCCTACTTCCTCTACATGGGGCATGGCTCTTACGTATGGCTACCCTTCTTCAAACACGCGATTGACATACCGCTGCACTACTATGTGCCGGGCGCGGCGATCCTGCTCTGGTTCACGATGAACGCCACCAACTGCTCGGACGGCGTGGATGGACTCGCGGGATCACTGACACTGCTCTCCCTGTTCTCGCTGGCGGGCCTGCTGTACGGTGTGGTCGGCTATCGACCGATCGCCGATTACCTTCTGATTCCCCACAATCCAGATGGCGCGCGCTGGGCGATTCTGGTGGCAACGATGGCCGGTTCGCTCGCCGGTTATCTGTGGCACAATGCCGAGCCGAGCCGCGTGCTGATGGGCGATGCTGGCTCGCGTCTGCTGGGTATGCTGGTCGGCGTGGCTGTTCTGGCGGCAGGCAATCCGTTCTTGATTGTGGTCGTCTCGCCCGTCGTTCTGGTAAACGGCGGCACCGGCCTCGTCAAGCTCGTCCTGCTGCGCACCTTCCGCTACATCGGCTTCGATGTGCGTCCGCCGAACACGCTTCCGCCGGAAGTGGCGTCACGTCAGAACAGGTTGATCAAAATGTTGCACAGTGTACGCTTCCCGCTACACGATCACTGCCGCAAGAACATGCGCTGGAGCAATGCCCAAGTCCTGATGCGGTTTGTCTTGATTCAATCCTTCCTGACGCCGCTCCTCTTCGTCATTCTCGTTAAAATCCGTTAACCACAGACCGCCGGACGCGGTCGGAAAGGAACTGTATGCCAAGAGCCATCCTCGTCACACTGGGTGCGCGTGACCGCCTGCTGGCGGATGGTGTCGCCATGCTGGCAGCGCATTGCAACGTGTCCGCCGACGCAGTCGTGCGCCTCGACAATCTGGCGGAGCATGCGCTGCATCCGCAGGACGATGTGGTTGCCGCATGTTTTGCGGATGAAACCTCATTTGTGGTGGCCGCGTCACGACCGCGCACGGTACGGGCGCTGCTGACCTTCGCCGGCGTGGCCTGCGACGATCTGGACATCGAGTGGCTCGCCCTGCCATTTGACCGGGAAGCGCTCAAACGCGAGTATGGCGTGCCGTGGTATCCGGTCATCGACCGTACCCGGTGCAGCGGTTGCGGCACCTGCCATGATTACTGCCTCTTCTCAGTCTATGCGCGGGAATCCCGCGCAGCCGCAGCGGAACGTGTGCGCGTTGCGGCACCGCTCAACTGCAAGACGGGCTGCCCGGCCTGTGCCCGGATCTGTCCGGAGGCCGCGTTGATCTTCCCGTTCTGCGCCGAAGCGGAACTGAACGGCGAGATCGAAACCCCGCAGCGGCGATCGTCTGACGCCCTAGCGGACGTACTGGGCGACGATCCCATGCGCGTGCTGGCAGAACGCCGCGCGAAAAGAAAACTGATCGACCACGAAAAATTTGCCCAAGCCGAAGAAGATCGTATCCGCTACTCAGGTATCCTGTGAACAACGCTTTTTGAATCCACAGATTACACACTAAACACACGGAAACAGAGCCATGCCTTTCCGTGTGTTCAGTGTGTTCCGTGGTTAAACAATCGATCCCGATAGCGATCCCGATCCCGATTTGGATGAAACCATGAAACCTTGAAACCAGAAACCAAAGAGAGTTGAAGGTTCAACTGCTCTTTTTAGGTTCAACCTCGTCTTTTGTGCGCCGCCCTGCCACCGCACTCCTGCTCAAAAAGCGGCGTCGCGCGGAATACCGCTTGCCGCCGCACTCCAAATTTTTTCGCCAGACTTGCGAAGCGCCGGGAGGGACAAACGTCTGCTTGACCGGCGGCGGCCGCGCCACCGTTTCTGAACGCAGAACGCCCAACGCCGAAGTTAAAAACTCTCAACGCTCAAGCGATGCAGCTCGCGGGGACGTTCGCCTTCCAAAAAAATCTGCGCCCATGCGTAATCTGCGGATAAACAAACCCGAGCCACGCCCCCCCGAAAAAACTCTGTGTTCTCTCACCTTCGTGTGAGAACGCAGGAGTTTTTGATGAGGATACAATTCCCAATTTTGATTCCCTCGAAGATGCCATTGACAAATTGAAGCCTGCAAAAATAAGCCGATGAAAAAAGGGGTAGTGCGATAGGTAAAACCGCCCCTGTTTTGATCTGGTCGACGTTTTTCATGCTTGTTTCCCCTCCTTTTTAATTGCGGCTGACATGGCCGCAATTTCGGCCTGTACATCCGAAACCAACTCCGCCGGAGCCAGCACTTTTGCCCAACGGCCCCATGACAGTACCCAGCGTTGGACCTCGAAAAGTCCTTTGGCCGGAAACTCCAGTTCGACGTCGCCGTTCTTCCGACATTTTAACTTCTGTTGCGGATGCCACTCCCGTTCCCCGACCCAATCCGCGACTTTCTTATCGAATAGGATACGCACGGTCTTGACCTCGCCGCCTCCTGCATATCTGCCAAAGGTGCCAGCCAATAATTTCTCCGGATCAAAATCGGGGGGCACGGTGAAAGATTGGTCGGTTAATTGAGCCTTTGAGATCCTTGCCATTGAGAATTGCCGTACATCCTCGTAACCGCGATGCACCCCGAACACGTACCACTCTCCCTGCAGGTTGGCAATGTGGTAAGGCTCGATTTTGGATGCCTTGTCCGCTTTGAGCTTGGCATCGTCGAACCTCCGATAGCTAATCTTAATCGCGCGCTGAGCCAACAGTCCCCGAACCACTGTCGCCCAGACCTTTTCGTCAACGGGCTTGGCTGGTGGCGTCGTGAAAGAAAATCGGTCGTAAAGCAACGCGGGGTTTACCGTGACCCTACCGGGCAGCAGTTCGGCCAGCTTCGAGAACGTACGTTCGATCTGCTTGGCCATGGGACTGCCGCGGTACTGCTCCGCCACGCGCGCGGCCAGCAACACGCCCATGAGTTCGCCCTCACTCAACACGACAGACGGCAACCACCAGGAGCTGTTTTCGTAGAAGAACCCTTTGCGGTCACGGTCATAAACGATCGGTGCCCCGAGCTGATCCCTGAGAAAATCGATGTCGCGCTGTACGGTCTTCTGCGACACGCCCCAAGCTTCGGCGAATGTCAAACAGTTCGGGTATCCGCCTTGGCGTATCTTGCGATCAAGCTCCATCAGCCTCGCGTATTGTGATTGGGTCCTATTCACTGGCATGTCTCCTACTTTATCAGTCATGACGGACAAAGAGTGTCCGCCAGAAAAAATAATATCAACACACAGACGGACATTCAATGTCTGTCTACCTTTCGTATGATACGCCTGTAAAACTTAGGAGGAATACGAGATGACGCAAATTCGTTCCAAAAAGCAACTGAAGTCCGAGACTAAAGCTCAGAGAACATCGGATATGAAAAAGACACAGATCACCAAAGCACAGCCCCAAGTCACTACGGTGCCCAAAAACCGTTGGGTCAAGGATGCTCGGTCAGTAGGATGTAGTATGTTCTACCTGAAGGCGTGTCTGAGATTCTTGGCCAATTTGTGTGCCCGACACAAAGGGACGTTTGAAGATCGTGATGCGTTCCTACCGGTGGCGCAGATCATGACCAGAGAAAAACTGCTTGCTATGTTTATGGCATGCACCACCGACGGCATCCGCGAAGATATGAAGGCGAGAGAATACGGTGGCATTCATGATCCAAAGAATGAGGAATCAAAAGGATTGCTCAGGGCGTTGTGGCACCATCCACAGAGCAACCCCAAGTTTCGAAAGCAACTGGCTGTGTGGCTGGACTTTGCCTTAGAGAAGCTCTCCCTATGTCAGACAGAGCACCCGGATCCGGTGAGCCTTCGATTTGATGGTCTTAAGCAACTGTTTTGCCTGTCGGAACTTGAATACGATATACTCGTCGCCGTTGCGGTTACCAATGAGCGGAATCTGTTGCCTTGTTACGATTTCAGAGGTGCGCAATCGTTGGAAAAAACATCAAAAATGTCTGCGATGTTGGGCGTAACCGAATCGGAGTATCTGGCTGCGATCAAGGCAAAATCGAAACTTCGCCGATACGGATGCCTAGATATCAACGGTAATATCAATTCGGATCTTTTACTTTTTATCAACGGCTTGGACGACACCCCACTGGCGAGCCGTTATTTTAAGAGATGCGAGACTGAGACTCTGCCTTGGGACTATTTCGGCGAATTATCGGCGAAGCAGGGGACATTCCTAAAACGGCTTATATCTGCTCGGAAAACTGGGAACGGCGTGAACATTCTACTATATGGGGAGCCCGGGACGGGCAAGACCAGTTTCGCGCTGGCTCTGGCCGCCGAGTTAGGACGCATGCCATATCTGATCGCGCTCACGGACGATGAGCAACGGGGGCGGAGGAGAGCGTTCAGGTTCTCCGCACTTCAAATCTGTGACGCCCAAATTGACGCTGACAAGAGTCTCATCATCGTCGATGAGGCCGATGAGATGCTTGGCGGCACCGGTAGTTTCATACGTATGTTGCTGGGTGAATCTAACCAATCTGTTGACAAAGGAGTGCTCAACGATATCCTGGACAATGTTAAAACTCCGTGCGTCTGGATCATCAACTCCGATGCCGAGGCACTGGATAGTTCCAACCGCAGACGTTTCGATTACTCGATTAAATTCGACAATCTGACATGCGAACAGCGGGAGCGGATTTGGGGGAATGCAGTCGCACGGCACAAGATGGGAGAGGTGCTGTCAGCCCCCGTCTTGTCACGCCTCGCGGCACGATATGAAGTAAGCGCGGGAGGAATCACGCTGGCAACAGATAACCTCAGCGCTATGCTAAAGGACGGGATGGCCACCCCGGAAGAGGCCGAGACGGTTATTGAGACCATCCTGAGACCCCACTGTAAACTATTGAATATCGATGATGGCAAAGACAAGTTTCTCGTTGCGGCTGATTATTCGCTGATGGGGCTCAACATCAAGGGGGGCATCACGCCGAACAGAATCACTGAGGCGATCCGTCGATATCGGGAAGATCAACGGGCCGGACCTCTTGAAGGGGGTATAGACCGTCCAAGGATGAACTTACTGCTCTCGGGGCCTTCGGGCACAGGCAAGACCGAGTTCGTAAAGTATCTCGGCACGGATTTGAAAATGCGTGTCATGACGCGCATGGGTGGCGACCTCCTCAACTGTTATGTAGGAGGCACAGAGCAGAACATCAAGCGGGCCTTCGAGCGAGCCGCGAACGAAAATGCAATCCTTTTCCTCGATGAGGTGGATGGCCTTTTGCAGTCACGTCAGAATGCAAGTCGTAGTTGGGAAGTCACTCAGGTGAACGAACTCCTGCACCAAATGGAGAACTTCAAAAGCGTTTTGATCTGTGCGACGAACTTCATCAATAATCTGGATACGGCAACCTTGCGACGTTTCACCTTCAAGCTTGAATTCGATTACCTCACAGATGAGGGTAAGGTTGCATTCTTCAAGCGTATGTTTGCCGGTTTCGGGGTCGCGGGCATGACGCCGGAGGACGAACTCCGCCTGAAGCGGATACCGAGATTGACGCCGGGAGACTTCAGAACCGTGCGGCAAAGTCTGTTCTACACGGGCGGGGATGTGACCCCGTCGGTGCTCCTCGATGGCTTGGAAAGAGAAAGCGCGGCAAAGTGCCTCGGCGCGACAGCGTCAACGATCGGCTTCAGATGACAAAAACGCTCACCTTTCAACGCTCAAGTAAAAAAACTCCTAAATCCTCACTCCTAAATATCAACTCCGCGCGTAGCGCGGTTAGAACAGTTCGCGGTAGAAGGGAGCCCAGTAGGAGAGCAGGAGATCGGCACCGGCGCGTTCAATCGCGGCCAGTGATTCGCGGGCCATGTCGTGAAGATCGCCCCAGCCGCGCGCGGCTGTCGCGTGGATCATGCTGTACTCGCCGCTGACGTTGTACGCGGCGACCGGCAGGTCCGTACGGCGGCGCACCTCGGCCAGTACATCCAGATAGAAGAGCGCGGGCTTGACCATCAGGATGTCAGCGCCCTCCTCTTCGTCGAACTCTGACTCGCGCAAGGCGGCGCGCGGGTTGCCCCAAGAAGCTTGATAACCCTTGCGGTCGCCAGCCGACGGCGCTGAGTTTTCTGCGTCGCGGAATGGCCCGTAGAGCGACGAGGCGAACTTGGTGGAGTACGCCATCAGTAGCGTCTGTTCGAGACCGTTCTCTGTCAACGCTTCACGGATGCACCGCACCTGTCCATCCATCATGGCGCTCGGTGCCACCACATCCGCTCCGGCGACAGCGTGCGACACCGCCACGCGGGCGAGCAGTCCGTTAGCGGCATCGTTGTCCACTTGGCCGTGTCGATCGAGCGGACCGCAATGCCCGTGTTCGGTATAGGCGCAAAGGCAGACGTCGGTCATCACCACCAGTTCGGGGAAGGCGCGCTTGATCGCCGGTACGGCACGCTGCACGACACCGCGATCATCAAAGGCGCCGCTGCCGCCCGCATCCTTGGCGCCTTCCGTCTGACCAAACAACAACACCCCGCCGATCCCCTGCTCGGCAACCGGCTCCAGTTCGCGCAACAGGACATCCACGCTCATCCGGTTTTGTCCCGGCATGGAATCGATTGGCTCGCAACGCCGTTCGCCCTCGACCACAAAGAGCGGCCAGACGAACTTGGCGGGTGACGGGGGCGGAGCGTCAAACAGACGCCGGATTGCAGGCGAGCGGCGCAGACGGCGCAGACGGACATCGGGGAAACGCATGGACAAACTCCTCAATCCGGAATGAACAGCACTTGCCCGACACGGATGTGCGAGGGATTACTGATTTTATTGGCCTTCATGATCGAGTCGATGCTCTTGCCATACCCGCGGGCAATCTCGGACAAGGTCTGTCCGCGCGTGACCGTATGCTCATAGCCCGAGCCGGAGCGGGCGGGTGTCGCCGCCGCCCCGCCGGACGGCGCTGCGGCGGCGCGCGCGGCGTTGATCTCGGCCTGCTGGCGGGCGGCGATGGACTCAATGCGCGTCGCCAAGTCACTCGTAATTTCATTGCGTAGCGAATCGCGTTCGGTACGCAGGGCCTGCATGTCACGCCGCAAGGCTGCGATCTCATCGGACGGCTGGGATGCAGCCGCACTCTGCGCCTCCAAGCGCGCCAGACGCGCCTCCAGCAACTCTTGGTTGCGGTTCAGCACCATAAGCTGCTCCGAGAGTTGCCGGAACTCCATGCTCATCTGCTGGGTATCAACGGCGATACGCGCCACTTCCGGATCACGCCGCAGTTGCTGCTGGGGCGGAAAGATTCTTCCGTCCACCATCGGCCCGGTACATCCGGCCACCAAGAAGAGTACACCGCATCCGACAGCGCACGCCACCCATTGCCTCAATCTCATCTCGCTCCTCCTCACGCGCTGGGTATCACGTAAAAAATCAGCCACACCAGCGCCATTACTCCGAGAAACATCAAAAACGAACGTTGCCGACGCTCCGCGATATCGTCCGCCGTAGTACGCCGCAACTGCTTCAAACCGCCCGCTGAAATGTAGTGGAAGAGCTTCTTCCGACCGCCCACCTCACCGGAGCCGCCTCGTTTACGGAACGTCTGCGCCCGGTCATCGTCCTCTACCTCGCGGACATCCAAACGCCAGCCGATCGCCGAGCGTTCCGCCCGGCGCTCACTCACAAAGACATTGGAGGTTCCCGGCTTCAGGAGCGGCTTGCCCGATTTTACTGCCATGAGTCACTCCATCCTTACGGCACCACAATGATCTGTCCTGCGCGGATGCGTCCGTCCGGATCAATGCGGGTGCGGTTCGCCTCGCGGATCTTCTTCCACTGGGTCGCGTCCCCGTAAAACCTTTCGGCGACACGGAACAGGGAGTCTCCCGGCTGCACCACATAGGTCCGCGGACTCTTCTCCGCACTGGCGGTCTTATTTTTCT
>JAKJHA010000268.1 GCA_022704125.1 Verrucomicrobiota bacterium
TCAATCGATTGAGGTGGGAACCGCCAGCGCCGGGGACGATCGTGGGATTTCCGCCCAATTCGGGAAATGACTGGTACGAGACACGTGGAGGGCACTACGCCTCCGACTGGCCTGCGTGCCGCGCGGCCTACAAGTGTGTCTTTCAATATACAACCCGCCGCGCCCATATCGGTTTCCGCGTCGTCTGTCCGGCTCAGGCGCAGTAGCACAAGAACGACGGTGTGATTGTTCTGTACGAATGAGAGCGGGAATGAGAATGAAAAAAATGTTGTTAGGCGGTGCCCTTGTTTGTGTGGCATTGACGGGGTTTGCAGCCGAGAACGGCGCAGGTACACACACGTCCGTGACATCCGTTTGCCCGGTCGTGCGCTGGGACTTCCGCGGGGACACAACACATGGATGGAAGATATTGATGGGTATCCAGCAGTTCCGTCCGACACCCGAGGGGCTTGCGTTGTCGTGTACGACGACTGATCCTGCCATCAATATCCGTGTGAACTTGGAGGCACGCGACTGGAAGCGTGCTGTGGTGCGGATGCAACTCCCGACGAATGCGGCCGGCCCAGTGCGTCTCTTCTGGGCGGATCGCTCGGGCTTGACGCATACGCCCGTGCAGGAGAATGAGCCACCGGAAACAGACGGACAGATGCACGATTACGTGTTCTACCTTCAGGGGAACCCGCACTGGAAAGACCATATCGGACTCCTCCGTTTCGATCCGTGTGAATGTCCGGGCGAAGTGTTGATCGAATCCATCGCCTTGGAGGACAAGATCCCGTTGGAGGCGTTGTTGGGGACCGCAAATCCGCAGGGCGGCGTGATGTTCACGGTGCCGCCGCGCACGCGCACGAGTTGGGCGCATGTGGAGTGGTATGGCGATGAAACGGAAGGTCGGCGACGGCTGGCCAACCATTTCCACCTCGTCGGCGACGGACGCGCACGCCGTTACTACTTCGACGGCGCTGCCTGCACGAGTTTTGGCGGCAACTACTACAACGAGAAGCAGAAAGGGCACTGGCGCGGTTCTATCAGGATTTTCAATATCCTAGACGGCTGGACAGGGAAACGAATACCGATCCAGGACGTGGTATTCACCGATCGCAAGCCGGACATCCCCGGCGAACTCGTCCTCTCCGCCACGGACACACCGCTCGCGTTCAATCGTGTGGGGCAGAACTTCCCCGTGGAAATCGGCCTCTTCAACCCCGGTACTCTACCGGTGGAAGGTGCGCAGGTGGAGATCACGGGGTTACCGGAAAACGTGCGTCTCGTGAACGACGCCGCGGCGCGGCGTGTATTGAGTCTGCCGGGTTGGAGTTCGGCTCTCCACCGGATCATCCTGCATGCCGAGAGTCCATGTGCCTTTACGCTTCATGCACGCTTTTTCGGCGGCGGCATTCCGGAAAACCGGGTAGACGTGCCGGTGAAGGTGGTGCCCTCGCTCGGCCTCGCTCGGGCGGATTATGTGCCCGAACCGAAGGCGCTCGCAAAGGAGCCGTGGGAGGTGGGCGCGTTCTACTTCTGCGACTGGGTGCGCCCCGACCACTGGCTAAAGATCTGGCGCATCGATCCTAAACGCAAGCCCGCGCTCGGCTGGTACAACAACAAGTGTTCCGAGGTCCTCGACTGGCAGATCAAATGGGCCGTGGAAAACGGCATCTCCTTCTACATCGTAGACTGGTATGCCGGCAAAGGCTGGCACAGCGTTGACTTCTTCGAACAAGCCCTCGCGCACGCTCGCTACCGCAAATACATCAAGTGGGCGGCCATGTGGTGTAACCACGGCAAGAGTCACGAAGAGGAGTGGCAAGACGTGGTGAAGCGATTGATCACCACCTGCTTCAACACGCCCGAATATATGCAGGTGGATGGCAAACCCTACGTGAGTATCTGGGATCCCGACGCCTTCGACCGTGACAACGGGCCTGGCAGTTGCCGTCGCCTTCTGGAGTTTGCGCGGCAGATGGCGCGGGGCGCCGGTTACGCCGGCATCTACTTTCAGGCCATGGTGCTGCGGGACGACGCTCCGGCGTCGGGACGCTCACTGGCCGAACGTCGTCGGGAGCAGGGCTTCGACGAAGTGACCGCCTACCACTTTCTAGGGACGAACGGAAAACAGATCGGACCCCGTACGTCGTCGTTCGATGCCGTGGCGGATGCATGGTACGACTATTGGAAGGCTTGTGCAGACGTGAAGGGCATAGCCACGCTGCCGAATCTGTCGACCGGCTGGGACGATCAGCCCTGGAACGATGGATTCTGCGTGTCGAACAAGAACGTGGCGGCTTTCCGTCGGATGTGCGAGGGGGCGAAACGCTTCGGTACAGAAACGGGGATTCGCCGTTTCGTCCTGGCACCGCTCAACGAATGGGGCGAGGGTTCGTATGCCGAACCGAATGGAGAGTTCGGCTTCGGATTCTTCGAGGCCATTCGCGAAACGTTCTTTTCAAAGCCCGCCGCCGGTTGGCCGCTCAACTATACGCCAGCGGATGTCGGTCGCGGCCCATACGACATCCCCCAAACGGAAGGCGTGATCCCGTGCATCAACGACCGCAGGTGGCGATAGAAAACGCCCTCGCATTTGTTCCAGTTTGCCGGAGCGTAGAATTATGCTAAAGTACGGGTATGAAAAAGTGGAATGCAACCTCAATCAAGGCCACGAAGGGCGTGAGCAAGCTCGCCTGCTTGACGGCCTATGACACCGGTAGCGCTCGACTGGCCGACGCTGCGGGCATCGTGTTGCTACTGGTTGGCGATTCGCTCGGCATGACGGTCTTGGGTTATGACTCGACGCTTCCGGTCACTATGGCGGACATGCTCCACCACACTGCGGCAGTCGCGCGCGGCGTAACTTCTGCGATGGTTGTCGCAGACATGCCCTTCCTCTCTTACCAGATCAACACCGAAGAAGCGTTCCGCAACGCCGGTCGCTTCATCCAGGAAGCCGGAGCAGACGCCGTAAAAATCGAGGGTGGCGCAATCCGTGCCGAGTTGGTGCGGACACTCACGGAGAACGGCATACCGGTTCTGGGCCACATCGGTCTCACGCCCCAATCCATCAATGTGTTGGGCGGTTACAAAGTTCAGGGCAAGACGCACGAAGCCCGCGACCGCCTGATCGAGGACGCACAGGCGCTGGCTGAGGCCGGTGCGTTTGCCATCGTGCTGGAGTGTACCCCGCCCGATATCGGTGCCGATGTTACCGCAGCGGTCCCAGTGCCGGTCATCAGCGTGGGCGCGGGGCCGCACTGCGACGGGCAGATGCTGGTCATGCACGATATGCTCGGCTTGACCGAGCGTTCGCCGAAATTCGCCAAACCGTACGCCTCGCTCGCTGCGACAATGCGCGACGCCTTTGCCGCGTATGCTGCCGAGGTCGCCGCCGGCACTT
>JAKJHA010000269.1 GCA_022704125.1 Verrucomicrobiota bacterium
AAGCCACCGCGTGAAGATCGCGGCGGCGGTGGCGGCGGATTCCGCGGACGCGACCGCGGCGGCAGCCGTTGGTAGTTCAGTGAACGAGACTATCGCTCTAAGACGGCACCTCCGCAGGGGAGCCGTCTTTTTTATTGTTGCGGCGGCGGATAGGCCAGAAAGAGTGCCCGGCACATTTCGCAGGTCACATCTGTCTGTAACAATGTGCCGTACGATTCTGGATATATGGCGGTCAACTCAATGAGCAGACCGAAGCGTCCGCGCGCACCCGTGTTTTGCAACATCGGACGCGGGCTGTCGGAATGGAGGCGCTCCAGAAGGTAGCATGAGGCGAATGCTTCATCATTTTGCCGCAGCAGATGTCGCCCGCGCAACCGCTCATTGGCGATCCGCTGCAACTCCCATGCCTTCAGTTCATTGTCGGGATGTGCGCTGAAGGCGTGGAACGCCACCTTGTTGTCCCTAGCCCCCGAATTGCCGTGAAAGTCGAGTAGGCAGAAAAACGCGGGATCGTCCACGATTTTCCGGTACACGCGCGCCTCGGGTTCACTGAACGGCGCCGTTCCCTTCCAATCGTAGTCCTGCGGCCCATACACGCCATCTTTGTTGCTGTCACGACCCGTATACCGTTCCCACTCGTAGTCACCTTGCCGGTTGAGGTCCACACCCCGCGCGTTTTGTCGCCGCATTTTTTCGTAGCCGTATGGGTTCAAGAGCGGCAGGATTTTGATCCGCACGCGTTTCAAGTCCACCGCGTCGCGGAGCCGTCCTTCCGCCAGTCGTCGTGCGAAAGTGATTAACCCGTATCCCGGCTCCCATTCGGCGCCATGCGCAGCCGCATAGAGAAAATAGAGAGGCGCGCCGGGTTTACCCAGATTCAGACTCCACATCCGGTTTCCGTCTGAGGCCACCCCCTCTTCTTCGAGGCGGATCGTATCGGGATAAGCCTGCGCCAGCCGCCGCATCTCTTCGACCACACCCTCGTAACTCAGGCGCTTCTCATAATACTCCCCGAAGCGCACCGGATTGCCCAGCGCACCGCTCACCGGCGTAAAGGCATAGTAGGCGTCCACATGCCGGTAGTACGGCTCGCGCAGAGAAAGCAGATCGCAGGCTGTGATTGCGCCTTTTCCGACTGGCTGTCTGACCAGCCCCGGTTCGCCGCCCGGTGCCACAGCCAGTACCTCGAGCCCTTGCCACGCGTTACTTTCAGGCGGCAGAACGGCTAACTTGCCATCCGGCCATCCCGCACGCGGCATGATTTGACCGAGACGGAAACCGGCCGTCGCATCCCCCTCTTTGATGACACGCAAGCCGGCCGCCATACGTGCCTGCCAAGATAAACCAGCGGCGACGCCCCCCACCTCGACCATCCGGGCCTCCACGCTTCGGCTCCGGGCAAACGCCCGCATGTCCATGAATACCCGACCGCCAGCCTGAGCAAACCGGTTGAGTTCAGATACGAGCGCCGCCGGCAGGTTGCCTTGATAGAGCACCAATGCCCCAGCGGCGTCCGTCAGTGCAGCAGCCGGTTCTGCCGTACTCAAAACCAGTCCTTCTTCAAACAGAACACGCGCCCGTTGGATCACGACATTCGTTGCAGGCAAATCCGTGAACAGCGCGATCCGCGGCAGAGGCGCGCGCGGCACCGGTGCGCGTTTGACGGCCAGCGCGACATCGTCAAATACCACACGGCCCGCACCGCCACGCGTCTGTAGATAGACCATGACATAGGTCGTCCGATCTGGTATCTGAGTCCGCAAGCTGACGCGCGTCCAGTCGCACGCACCGAAAATCGGCCGTGATGTCGGCTGAGACAGAATCTCGTCCTTGCCGTCCATGCAGTAGATCTGGAGGGTCGTGACGGCATTGGTGTCCAACTCCGACCGGACCCACGCCGCAAGCTCCACGAGGCTGCCGGCCTCAACAGAGATCGAGCGGTCATGTCCTTGGCGTAGGCGCGTATAGGCGGGAGCCACATTTTCCAATACGGCCCCCGCCCCACTACGTCCCCCCTCCCCTACCCGATACAGCTTGCGCGATGCATCTTCAGGTGTGCGTTTCTCCCAGACCGGCTCCAACGCTTCTTCAAATCCGGGGTTTCTTAGCAGATTGTCCGCAAACGCGACCGATGCAAGACCAGCCAGCATCCAAACGCACATCTGCCTTGTCCTTTTATCAACCATGATCATGAGGATCCTTCCTTTACACGCGCCGCAATTCACTCGGTGCGGGTATTATTATGACACTCATGAATACGTTGTTCAAGCTCCAGCCTTGGCACATTCCGATGCGTGCGCTGACGGGCCGAATTATTTGCAGAGCGTGTAGAGCACGCCCGCGACCACCGCCGAGCCGATCACGCCTGAGACGTTCGGTCCCATAGCGTGCATCAGCAGGTAGTTGTTTGGGTCGGACTCCAGACCGACCTTGTTGGACACGCGTGCCGCCATCGGCACTGCGGAAACGCCCGCCGAACCGATCAAGGGGTTGATCGGTTCTTTGCAGAACTTGTTCATCAGACGGCCCATCCAGCAACCACCGGCCGTACCGAAGCTGAAGGCGATCAGCCCCAAGACCAGAATGCCCAGCGTTTCCGGATTCAGGAATTTTTCGCACGCCAGCTTGGAGCCGACAGCAAGGCCCAGCATGATCGTCACGATGTTGATCAAGGCGTTTGCCATGGTGTCGGCGATACGCGCCACACTGGGGCCGACCTCGCGCGCCAAGTTACCGAGCATCAACGCACCGATCAACGGCACCGCGCTGGGCAGCAGCAACGCACAGAGCAGCAAAACAGTCAACGGGAAACAAACCTTCTCCATCTTAGAGACTGGACGGAGCTGCTTCATTACGATCTTGCGCTCGTGCTCGGGGACGATTGCCTTCATGATCGGCGGCTGGATGATCGGCACGAGCGCCATGTACGAGTAGGCCGCGACCGCGACCGCCCCCAGCAGGTGCGGGGCCAGTTTGGTCGTCAGCCAGATGGCGGTCGGGCCATCCGCGCCGCCGATGATACCGATTGACGAAGCTTCTTTCAGTCCGAAGTTGATGTGCTCTGGGAAGACCATCGAGAGGCAGAGCGCCCCCAACAGCGCGACAAAGATGCCGAGTTGCGCGGCTGCACCCAGCAGCGCTGTGCGCGGATTGGCGATCAGCGGACCGAAGTCGGTCATCGCGCCCACACCCATGAAGATGATGATCGGGAAGAGACCGGTGTTGACGCCGAACTCAAAGAAGTAATAAAGGAACCCGCCCGGTTCGAGCACCAGCTTCGTGGCCGCATCCACCAGCGGCGGCGCGGTGACATTTGCGTACGGCATGTTGGCCAGCAGGCCGCCGAAACCGATCGGCAACAGCAGCAGCGGCTCGAACTCTT
>JAKJHA010000270.1 GCA_022704125.1 Verrucomicrobiota bacterium
CCGCCGCGATCCAGTGGCGGACCTGCGGCAGTGTGTCCGCAAAGACCCCGATGGCTTTTCCGTTCCCCTTGGCCACCGCGATGATCTGCCGCGCCATTTCCAGCACGCGCGGATCTTCGATTTTGCCGGGTATGCCGAGCGCCTGCGAAAGGTCATACGGTCCGATGAAGAGGATATCCACCCCCGGCACTTCGGCGATCTTCGCGTATTCCTCGAGGGCGGTGCCCTCAAGCTGGAGGATGACCAATGCCTGGTTGGCCTGCGTGAAATACGCGTTTCGTTCGAGTGACGAAAACTGTGCGGCGCGAACGAACCGGCAGACCCCGCGGTGCCCCTGCGGCGCGAACTTGCACGCATCGACAACCGCCACAGCCTCGGATACTGAGGCCGTCTGCGGCACCTGGATGCCGGCCGCACCGAGATCGAGCGGTTGGGACACTTCGTCGGGGGCCGCGTTGCGCGTACGCACGATCGGGAGGATGTTGGCGACCTCTGCCGCGCGGATCAGGTTTTGCAGCGTCTCCAACTGGACGGGGCCGTGCTCCCTGTCCAGGATACAGAAATCGAAACCCGCGTGCCCGACCATCTCAATCAGTTCCGGTGCCGTTGTCTTACAGAAGAGGCCCATCAGAACCTCTCCCCTTTTCAACCGCTCGCGCGTCTCAGTAAAACTCATTTTCATTTTTTCGCTTCTGTTCTGTTCGCCTGGTTCAAAGCAGACGCTCCAACCGTGTCGGTCGATCCCGTGTAACCCGGACCGCCGCCCGCCACATAGCCGTCGCTGCGGCCTGTGGCGTCGCGGCTGACCCAAAAGGCATAGAGTGCGCCGTTGGATAACGCGAAGCGGAAGCGGACCGGTTTGCCCCGCAAGGCCCGCAGATGATCAACATTTTGCCAGGTGACGCGGTGCAGGGTGCTGTCGACGGCAACCGGACGGCACGCGGTCAGCGCGTATCCCGGAAGAACGGCACCGCTTTCGGCTTCCTGGATTTCCACGCGCAATTCGCCCTGCGGACAATCCGCATTCACGAACAGACAGGCACCGCTGAAGAGCAGCGGACGCGTGACGAGCTCGCCTCGGACATCTTCTGCAGTCATCGCCGCAAATCCGTCACGACGCAGCAAAGCGATCCCCATCGCTCCGTTGTGGTACATGCCGTTCTGCAGCCAGTCGCCGCTGAGGCGGTTGGTATCGCCCTGAAATCCGGAGTAGTAGAACCAGAGCCGGTCATGTTGAATCGTGCAGAGATTGCCGAGCGACTGCACATACCCAGTGTCCCATTTTCCGCTGCTCCAGCGTTCCGCGCGGATATGCGCCCTGCGGTCGGGCCGCGACCAGTGGAACCCGTCACGGCTGTAGGCGAAATTCAGCTCCGTGATTTTCGGCAGGCCGACTTTCATGCATGCGCCGTTCTCCGGTCCGTGGTGAATTTCAAACGCGCCCAGCATGAGGCTCTCGTAGGCCACCGCGTCGAAGTTGTAGAGCTGCGGCACGCGCTGGATCACCGGGTCTTGAGAGTCTTCCTCATCCACCGCAAGCCAGCGCACGGTATCCGTCGCGTTCCAGGCGGCGCCGCGCAGAAAGGAGTCGCATTCCCGGTAGTTGCGCGACCGTCCGCGCCAACTGGCCCGCAGACTGTAGATCCATTTGCGCCGGAAGGGATTGTAGAACATGGAGCTGCGGTCACCGGTTTTCCCGGTGATCACCCGGTTGATCCAATGGATGCCGTCCGCCGAGGTCATGCTCACACCCGGGATATTCCCGCCCGGTCCGCGCAGGAACATCTTGTAGCGCTGCATCGGATCGGATGTTTCCCAATCGGGGACCACGGTCCAGGAGTCGGGCGTGAGGTCCGGCGGCAGTACCTGATTGGTTCCCGGAACCACGTTTAGCGCCGGACGGATCCAATCCAGACCGTTGGTGCTGGTGGCGTAACAGACGGTATGGATCCAGCCCGCTTCGTACCAGAGTTTGAAAATCCGTTCGTGGGGATCCCACCAGAGACCGCCCCCTTTCGGTATAGCCGCGGCGTTCCGGATGCCGTTGCGCTCTATTTCGGTTTCTGGACGCAGCACCGGGTTGCCGGCATATTTCTCGGGCATGCCGAACACGCGCCGCAACGTGGTGGTCGCGATCAGGAAGTCATCCACGAACAACTGTCGCCCAACGTCAATCGGAATCACCTCCGGCGGTGCGGTCAGATAAGGCACCGCCATCGGCGACGTGTTTTTCGCATCCACGGTTTGTGGTGGCCAGTTGGTCGGGAGCCTGATCCCGTTGTACAGCCGCTCACCGTCATCCGGCAGGGATCTGCCGTGCCATTGCGCCTGAAGCGGTCCGGACCAGAGGAGCAAGAGGATCCATTCCGCAATCGTCAGCGACTTTTTCATCATGACAGCCCCCTGTTCATTTCGTTGCGGGTGGCGCAGCCGCGGTGCCGGCTTGTGCCTGCGGTTGAGGTCGTTTGGCTCCGCCCGAGCCTTCGCTGACGAGCTGACGCAGTCGCACCGCGCCGGAGACGGGCTTGCCCGCCAGGGCGTCCTCTTCCGTGAAGGCCGCGAAGAGGATGTGGCGTGTTTGGGTGCGGTCGAAATCGTAGGTGATGCAGATCATGCCGTCCGCGGTCTGCTGGCCGTCGGGATAGGAGACCCCGCTGCGCTCGTCGAGCATGAGCCCGCCCTCCCACGTCGCGCCGTCGTCTTTCGACACATACGCGGTTAGGTGGGATCGGCCCGTTTTTTCGGCGATCGGACCGTGTTTCACCAGCAGAAGGTTGCCGGACATCAGACGGCGGATGAAAAACCGTGCCGAGGGATGGCGGATCGGTGAGGGGTCAAGCGGCGACCAGGTTCTGCCCATGTCTTTCGAGAAGGCCTCGCGGATACCGGACTTGCAGCGCGACCAGCACCCGAGCGTCCCATCCTTGCGTTCGATGAACTGGTGCTCATCGAAACACCGGTCTTCCTTGGGCATGGTCGCGCCGCCGCGGAACGACCAGGTTTTGCCCTGATCCTTGGAGATGATGATCTTTGAGCTCTGTTCGGTGAACCAGGTACAGACCGGCAGAGCCCACTCGCCGGTGGAGAGCACCAGCGGCTTGCACATCATGACGCCGTCGGCAACGTGCGCAGGCGGTTGCCAGGGCGAGTTTTCCGCTGCGGGGTTGTCCAGCACGATCATCCAGAGCAAATCGGTCTTCGCCTGTCCGCCTGTGCGGTCCGTGAAGAACCATCTCAGTTTGCCGTCCGGCGCGATCCAGACTTCCGGATCGAACGCCCGGCGCGGGCCTCCGGCATCGGGATCGGCGATCAGCATTTCTTTCCAGGTGACTCCGCCGTCGCCGCTGGTGCTGAGCACGACGTAGTTATTGTGATCCTCGC
>JAKJHA010000029.1 GCA_022704125.1 Verrucomicrobiota bacterium
GTCGAGTCGTGCGCATAATCGAGATCAAGTACAGGCACACCGTCGCAGATGCCGACGCTGACCGCCGCGACAAACTGCTTGATGGGGTCGGCCGTCAACAGCCCTTCGCGCCGCATCCATGCCACGGCGTCAGCGAGGGCGACCATACCGCCGGTGATTGAGGCGCAGCGCGTACCGCCATCGGCTTGCAACACATCGCAATCGATGGTTATGGTGCGTTCGCCGAGCGCCTGCATGTCCACGGCGGCGCGCAGCGCGCGGCCGATCAGACGGGCGATCTCGGAACCGCGCGCATCGGGCTTCCCGCGCTTGATCTCGCGCTCCTTGCGCTCAATCGTGCTACGCGGCAACATGCTGTATTCGGCGGTGACCCACCCTCGCCCGCTGCCGCGCAGAAAGGGAGGCACCCGCTCCTCCACACTGGCGGTGCAAAGCACCCATGTCTCGCCCTGTTTGATCAGCACCGATCCCTCGGCATGGCGGGTGAAACGGCGTTCGAATGTAACCGTACGTAGATGATCGGGCTTTTTCTTCATGCTTATTTCTTGATGGGCGTCAGGATCATGTTGCGGTAGTCGACGTCCGTGTGGTCGCCCTGCAGATAGATGGGACCGGGCTTGAACTCGTCGGAGGTCATAGCGCCGCCGGTACAGCCGAGCACGGGGTGGTTGTCAATGATGGTGGTCCCGTTGAGGATCACCGTCAGGTGGCGGTCGACCAGCGTAATGTCCAGCGTCTGCCACTCGCCAGCCGGACGTTCGGCGGCGACGGAGGGCGTGATGCGGCTGTAGAGCGCGCCCATGTTGTGCGAATCCACGTTACGGCCGTGCGTCTCGGCGATCTGCACCTCGTAGATACCACGCAGGTAGATGCCGCTGTTGCCGCCTTTGGGAACGCGCACCTCGGTTTTGAGGTTGAAGTCTTCGAACTCGGCGACCGTGCGGATATTGGTGCCATGGCGGTTTTTGCCGTCAGGACCTTTGACACGGTTGCTGAGCACGCCATCGGCCATGCTCCAGCAGTTGGGTGCCTTCGCGTTCATCACCTTCCAGCCCGTCAGGTCATTGCCGCTCAGCAGCCGGACCGGCGTACCGAACGCAAGCTTCGACAGATCGGGACGCGGCGGCAGGTCGGGGATTTTCTTGCCGCTAAAATCAGCCTTGCCGACCTCTTTGCCCTCGTCGTTGACTGTACGAGTGGTCAGAGCCAGCGTATCGCCATCGCGCTTGGCCGTAAGGGTTTCGGTGAAGATCACATCCTTGCCATCCTTCTTACGCTTGTGCTTGCGCACGACGACCAGCGCGCCGTTCTCGACCTTGGTCTCAGCAGTCGGCACGACGCTGCCACCGCCCCAGAGGATCGATCCCTTGAGCGTACCGTCCGCCTGCGGCTCGATGCCAAGCCAGCCGGCACCGCCGCCAGGGATTGTCAGCGCCCAGCGGCCGACATACGGTTTAGCCGCTTCACAGCAAGCGTCAGCGGCGAACAGGGTGACAGCTCCGCAGAGGAGCCCGGCGGTCGCGAGACCGCGCACGACAGAAGTATACAGAGAGTGTTTCATAGTGCGTACATTGTCGCCTCAAGTGGCACCCTGTTCAAGCCCAAAAACACTAGCCACTCGCCACTACTTTCAGCTATTATCCGTGTATGCGAGCTAAAATAAAACCTCTATCCGTTTTCTTCTTTGTTCTGTCGTTGCTTACTGCACAGGCAGGAGACGATTTCACCACACCGCCGAAGGACGCCTGGCCGCAGACGTGGTTTCACTTGATCGGCGGGAATGTCTCGAAGCCGGGCCTTACGGCAGATCTCGAGGCGATCCGTACAGCGGGAATCGGCGGCATCCAACTCTTTCACGGACAGGTCGGCGCGGCGACGGCGTGGCCGCGGACGCACGAGCAGATTCCATGCTTGAGCCAAAAATGGGATGACCTCATCGGATTTGCCGCCGATGAATGCGCGCGTCTCGGTCTGAAGTTCGAGATGCAGAACTGTCCCGGCTGGTCCATGAGCGGCGGACCTTGGGTGCCGCCAGAGAAGGCGATGCGCAAGCTCGTTTGCTTCGAGCCCGGAAAGAAGCCCGCATTCAATGCGGACGACGACTACCGTGAAATCGGCACGGTCTCATTTCCGGCACCCGCAGGATGGGGCACGCCAGACCCCGTCCCTGAATCGGTCACCACGAACGGTGACGTGCGCGTCTACACGTTTGCCCATGCGGTGACGCTCCGCACACTCTCGCTCCCCGCACCGCAAGAACTCAATCACCCTTGGGCGTATGAGCCCGGATTGTCCTTCGTGTTCGAGGCCGAGAGCGAGAACGGATGGAAGCGCGTCCTCGACCGGCGGTATCCTCGCGGCTGCTGGCAGGACTCCGCGCCGATCTCTTTCGCGTTTCCCGCGACAACGGCAAAGCAGTGGCGACTGACGTTCACGCGCACGCACGACCTGAATCTCCGCTACGTGCGCTTTTCGTCCGTCGCTCATCTCGACAACTGGGAGACGTGCGCGGGCCTGGGCTATCGCGAGTTGCCTGCGCACGGCACGCTTGACGCGGCCTATGAGCGCGGCACGGGCGAGGCAACGCTGGTCTTCGGGCATGTGAATATGAAGCGCCGCAACGGTCCCGCACCGCGCGAAGCGACAGGCTGGGAGTGCGACAAGCTCGACCCCGAAGGATTCAAGATCATCTTCGACAACTATCTCGGTCGCCTCATGCAAGGACCGCTCGCGGGCGGTAAACTCAAGGGCATGGTCGTCGACAGCTGGGAGTGCGGCTGCCCGACGTGGACGGGACGGATGGAAGAATACTTCCGCAAGCTGAACGGGTACGACCTGCGCGCGAATCTGCCCGCGCTCTTTGGCTTCGTGCCTGCATCAGACAAGCAAGCGGAGGCCTTTCTGCGTGATTGGCGTGAGACGATTTCAACGCTGATCGAGGAGCACTACTACCGGGTCATCGCCGAGACGGGGCGTCAGCACGGCCTCGACGTACAGTTTGAGACGGCGTTCGCAGATGTCGTTCCCGGCGACCCGCTACGCTTCTGGAAGTACGCCGACCGACCGATGTGCGAATTTTGGCGTCCGCACGACAACACAAAGGGATTTGTCGGGAGCGATAATTTTAAGCCGGTCCGCCCCTGTGTCTCGGGTGCCCATCTCTATGGCAAGCGGCGCGTGCAGGCCGAAGCGCTCACCAGTTTCTCACTCGACTTCGACGAGAACTTTGATGACTTCAAGCGCGTCGCCGACCGACATTTCGCGCGTGGCGTGACGCATCTCGTCTTCCACACCTACACGCACCATCCGCAGACAGGGGCGGACTTCCTGCCGCCCGGCACATCCTTCGGCGCGCGGATCGGCTCGCCGTTCCTACGCGGACAGACGTGGTGGCGCTTCATGCCGCATCTGACGACGTACTTTGCACGGTGCGGGATGATGCTCGAACGCGGCAAGCCCGTCGTAGACGTGCTGTGGTATCTCGGGGACGCTGTCGGGTACCGTCCCGACGAGAATGCGCCATTCCCCGAAGGGTACAAGTACGACTACTGCACATGGGATGCGCTGGCGACGCGACTGGACGTGAAAGACGGACGGTTCGTTCTGCCGGACGGCATGAGCTATCGCGTCCTGTGGATTCCAGAAGGCACATTCCTGCTACCGCGCACAGAGAAGCGCCTCGCTGAACTCGCGGCGAAGGGTGCACGAATTTTGCGCGGCGAACTGAAGCCGGACTGGCCAAGCGAACTTGAAAAACTCGGCGGGCTACGTCCGAAAGAGTGGTACCAGCGCCGAGACGGCGACGAGGACATCTTCTTCGTCATCCTTCCGAATCAGGAAACGGTTTTCATTACCGTCAAGGATGGCGTACGCCAGACGCTTGATCCAGTGACCGGGCGGAAACGCGACGCGTGGCGCGATACCGATCGGAGTACGACAGGCATGCCGCTTACATTTACGCCGTGCGCGAATTATCCGGACGATGCGACCGAACGGGTCTACACGACGCGCGTGAAGGGTCCGGCAGCACAAGGCGCGCGTGCGATTCTCTCCCTTGGGAAGGTGCGCGACTGGGCGGAGATCGAGGTGAATGGAGAGAGGGTCGAAACGCTCTGGTGTGCGCCGTATGTGTGCGACATCGGCCGCTATCTCACCAAGGAGACAAACGAGATCCGCGTCACGGTGACATCCACATGGCATAACCGTATCATTCGCGACCGGTCGCGTCCGGAGAACGAGCGCACGACATGGACCATCGAAGGCCCCAAGGCCGACGACCCTTTGCGTCCCTCCGGTCTCCTAGGACCGTCCCACATTGGAATGTAAGAGGATTGTAACCAGGCGCTGGAATGTCCGTGAACATACTCATCACCATTTCGCCGTCCTCTCCGGATCGGCTACGCGGTATCGCCGAAGCGGCACAGAAACGGGGATGGCATCTTATGGTCCAGAGTCGGCTACTGCACCGTCTCGACGGCTGGTCGGGAGACGGGGCTCTCGTGACCGTGCGCAGTGAAGACGAGATTAGGCTCGTTCGCCGTCTTCGCAGAAAGGGCATTCCCGTTGTCGACCTGACGATAGAGCATCCCGAGCTGCGGCTACCGCGCGTTATCGGAGATCATGCAGAAATCGGGCGTTGCTCGGCGAGGTTTTTCGCAGACCGCCGCTTTGCTCATATCGCATGGTTTTCATCCGATTGGACGCACGTTCACGCCCTGCGCTTCGGGGGGCTGTGCGAGGTCTGGGAAGGCGAACCGCCGATTCGCTGGGTGTTTTCACAGTCCGGTTCGGGACGACGCGCAGATCACTGGCCGTCACTTGTCCGTTGGCTTGGCGGTCAGCTTGCTGCGGCGCCGAAGCCTCTTGCCGTCGTCACTTATGACGATTCAGATGCCGCGCGTGTGGAACATATCGCGCTTGCCCGCGGACTAGCGGTCCCGGAAGAAATCGCCATTCTCGGCATCGGCAACGACACGCTCCTCTGTGAAAATCAGCAAGTCCCCCTGTCGTCTGTTCGTCACGACACGGAAGAAGCCGGCCGTCGCGGTGTCGCGTTGCTTGAAGAGTTGATGTCCGAGCCACATCGCGGTGCGCCGCCATGTCTTCTGGTGTCACCAAGGGGCGTCGTCGAACGGGCGAGTACCGATGTCATTGCTGTTGAGGATCCCCTTCTTGCCGCAGCGCTCGGATACATCAGCTTGCACCTTGCCGAGTCCTTCGGGCTCGCCCAGATTGCCGATGCTCTCGGGGTGTCACCTTCGCGAATCCAGTCGGCATTCACCGCCGGGCTCCAGTGTCGTGTCGGAGACGAAATCCGGCGTCAACGGCTTGCGCGGGTGCGGCTTCTTTTAGAGAACACCACGCTCACGGTGAGTGAAATTGCCGACCAGACGGGATTCCAGCATCTGTCGCATCTGTCGATGCTCTTCCGCAAGACGACAGGCCTGACGCCCAGCGCCTGGCGCGCCGCACATGCGCGGCAGTAGTGTTACAATCGTGCTTTTTGATCTCGGATCAATCAAAAACCATTGGCTTGAATCTCCGATAAATATAAATTCCCCCTTTAATTTTATAAATCATTGCTGTCGAAATTCACCTTCCCAATACCCTATAATTCAAGACGAAAGGACGAAGTGGATAAAACCACTTAACACCGGAATCTTCACCACAAAGAGGAAACCTTATGAAAAGCGACCAGTTGCTGAAATCGATAAAACTCTCTGGGAGCCGGACGCTACGGCGTACGGGTCTGCTTTGCCTGATGGTAGTCATACCTTTCGTGACGCACGCGGTCGACAAGACGTGGACCGGCAACGCAAGTGACGTGTGGGATTTGACATCGCTCAACTGGCTCTTGGGCGGTACGGCGGCGGCGTTCGAGGCGGGCGACAATGCGATGTTCGACGGTGCGGGCGCGTCCGTGACGATGAGCGGTTCCTTTGCGGCGGGCACGGTGACGGTCGATTCCGCAAGTGACTACACGATTACGTCATCGACGACGACGAAACAGACGACGAGCACCGCCGCAGTGGGGCTGACCGGTGCGACGCGGCTCGTAAAGAAGGGGACGGGCAAACTGACCCTGATCGGACTGCACAATTTTTCGGGCGATATCGAAGTACATGGCGGAACGCTCGTGGGGGACGGTGTTGGCGATAATCCCTGCGATGTAATCAATGCCCGTAACAGCCCGTTCGGCGATCCGCGCGTGGTGCGCTCGATCTCGGTCTACACTAATGCGACGCTTCAATTCGCAAAGGGCGGCCTGCTGGGGGCGGGTACGTCATCAAGCGATGTGCTGGCGGATGTCTATGTGTACGGCGGCACGCTTGAACCGACGCCAGGAAAATGTACCACGTTCGGCAATCTCTATCTCGCGGACTGTACGGTGAATATGGCGAGTGGGCAAAGTGTCAACTGGAGGAATCTGGCATTGAATGGTACGTGGCTTGAGTTCGGCGGCACCCACGCCATCACGCTGGAAAGTTCTTCGTCGACCCACATCGGCATTTTTGCTGGACGGACGCGTCCAATTGACTTCCGTGTACCGGACATCACGGGCGACAACAATCCCGATGTCATTGTGAAAATCCCCCTGTTTGATCCGCCGACTTCCGCCGTTCGGAACTCGTGGGCGACCAAGGATGGTCAGTGGTATTGCAACACCAATGTCGTGAAGACGGGGGAGGGCACCCTCCGGCTGGAGCACAACGATAGTAATTTTGTGCGCGACTTCGTTGTGTCAAACGGCACGCTGGTCTGCGGCAGCGGCTGGGCCCGGATTGGTGCGTCGTCATCAATTCTTGGCGACACCACCGTTCCCCATACGATCTATGTGGAGCCCGGCGCGACGATCATCTATGAGAACAATGACGTGCAGGGGCAGTTCTATAACGACTCCAAGATCGCGATGCACATCCGCGGCGGCACGCTGACACAAACTGCGAACCGGGTGAATGGCTTCGGCCCGGTGATTTTCGAGAACGCCACGTTGAGTTATTCCGGCGTGAATGGTGCCTGGCCGACCTTTGGCTTCAGTGAAGTGACGTTCATGGGCACGAATGCCTATGTGTTGCCCAATAGCAGTGGCTCGAAGATCTATTTTGGCGCGAACCGTATGGGTATCGTCTGCGTGAGCAATATTGTGTCGGGCGTGCCGGGAGATGTTGACCGAACGAAGCCGGACGTGACGATCGATTCTGCCGTCACGGATTGCGATGGCAACTGGGCCGGAGGCGGCCTGGGCCCGCGTCCCACCCAGTTCCGCAAGACGGGACATGGTGTTCTCAGGTTAGGCCGGAACGACATGACCTATACCGGCAATGTGGAAATCGCCGAGGGTGTTGTAACGTTTTCGAGGCGCGGCGCGTCCTACGGTTCTGGCGCGAATCAGCGGACGGGCTTTGAGAGCGGGACTTCATCAGCGCTTGGCAACCTCGCAACCGGTAAGCGCGTTACGGTGTACGACACAGGCGAACTCTATATCGATGGTAGCGATGCATTCGGCCAGGCCTGTTCGGATTTTGATGCGACATTCGCCGTCTCGAACGGTACACTGCGCTTCGCCTCCTGGTCGATCAACGGATTGCCGAGGTTGGAGCTATACGATCCTCAATTCGAGTATGAGGCGGGTGTCGGCAAAAGCGGAAACATCGATTCGGATTACTGGGGATTGTGGGCATTGCGTTACCCCGTATCATTTGACGGAACGCAGCCGATCGACTGGCCGAACAGAGGTAGCTACAATATCATTTCTCTGGGTTACTCGAGTGACACGACGACCAACATCGTGGGCGATACCACGAACTACACGGGCCGCACGGAATTCAAGGTGGCGGACATCACAGGAGACGGTCGTGCAGATGTGAAGATCGGGCTCGACGTCCAAAGCCTGCCGCACTGGAACTATGATCCTACTCGCATTTCAAAATTTGAGAAATGCACCTGGCGGTGCGGCCTCCTGAAGACGGGGCCGGGTACACTAGAGCTTTCCGGCAGGTTCACATGTCCGCAACCGACACGCATCATCGCCGGTGCGCTGCTCTTTGGCGGGACGGTTGCCGCGCAGCAAAGCGGATGGGCGATATCCGAGATGCAGGTCGAGAGCGGCGCGTTCCTTGGCGGTACGGGCACGGTCGAGAACGTCACGATCCTCGCAGGCGGCGGCTTGACGGCGACCACAGGACAGAATGAGCCGCTAAAGGTCACGGGGACACTGACGACGGATGGCGTGGTGCCGATCGACATCACAAACGCGGGCGCGGATGCCGTGGATATCGCCGCGATAAAGATGCCGGTTCTGCAGGCGGCGAATGTAGACGCACTCGACTGCACGGTGACCGTGAATGGTCAGGCAGCGCCGCCAAATTGGGCGTACAACGCCTATGTGCAGGATGGCGTTCTTTGGTGCCGCAGTGCCAGAAAAGGTTTGACGGTCATTATCCGCTGAGTAAAGAACAAACGAAAGGGAGTTGATAGATGCAACGAAGCTTAGTGTTTGCAGCCGCATGTGCGGCGATGTTGTGCGCGGCCGATGCCGGACAGTGGGCGAAGCCCGCATGGATTCCACGCGAAGAGGGATTGTACCGCAGTCAGGTTCACCGCGGCGGCGGTGTGCGGACGCGCCCGGACAACTCAATGGAGTCGTTCCTCTGGAGTTGGGGACACGGTATGGCACCAGAAGCCGATGCGCGCCTTACGAAGGACGGCATGGTGATCGCGTTTCATGACAACGACCTCAAGCGGCTTGGTCGCGGTATCACGCCGGAGTTCGCGGCGACGCCGATCAAAGATCTCACATGGGAACAGATCCGTGACGTCGACGTCGGCTCCTACCTCGGGAAAGAGTATAGCTCTGTCCGTATCGCTACGATGGAGAGTGTCTTCGCCGCGATGAAGGGACGTCCCGAACGGCTTCTTTACGTGGATGAGAAAGGCGCGCCTCCGAAGCTCATTGCAGAACTTGCCGAAAAATTCGGCGTGATCGAGCAGACGTATTATTGCTCACCGAACTGGCGGAAGGTCGTCGAGTGGCGGAAGGTCGCGCCAAAGGGCCGCTCGATGGTGTGGCTCGGGAACTTCCCAAAGGACAGTAGCCCCGAGAATGTGGCGAAGACGGAAGCCTTCGTCCAGCAACGTCTTGATGAAATGGCGGCGACTGGATTTGATGGCATCGATCAGGTGCAGATTCATGTGCGCACCGATCTCAAACGCGATGATCCGTTCTGCCCGTCGACGCCGTTCATGCGTCGCGCGATCGAACTCATGCACAAACATGGTGTCTCCGTGAATGTCGTCACGTGGACGGAGGGGACGAACAAGGAGGTTCACCTCAAGCTCTGGGATCTCGGTTTCGACCATTTCACGACGGACTATCCTGAAACACTCATTGCAGTCGTGGACGAGATCAAACGCGAATACGCCGCGAAGAAGGGAAAGTGAGGCGATGACGCCAGAAATTCTCGCCTTTGGCGAAGTCCTTTGGGACGTCATCGACGGTGTGCCGCATATCGGCGGCGCACCGTTCAACTTCGCAGCTCATGCCGTCAAGTGCGGCAAGCCCTCGGCTCTCATCTCCGCAATCGGCGATGACGAGCTTGGCGTGCGGACACGGACGCGGATTCGTGAGCTTGGCGTTGACGACCGTTTCGTCGCAACGCTTGCGGGATGCGAAACGGGCACGGTGCTCGTGACATTGACGGATGACGGATTTCCGACGTATGAAATCAAGCGTCCCGTAGCGTGGGACGAAATTCCCATACCCTCCGATTTAACCGCCACACCGCGCGCACTCTATTTCGGTACACTCGCCGCGCGATCGGATGTTTCAGCCGCAACGTTGCGAAAGCTATGGGCGGCGTTTCCGCAGACGCTCACATTCTTCGATGTCAATTTGCGTCAGGATTTCTGGAGCCGGGAATTGGTCGCGGAAGGACTTGCCCACACGGACATCCTGAAGGTTAACGACGAGGAGATCGTACGGCTCGGCTTCACCGCCGCAACGCTTTTCGAGCGTTACCCGCGTCTCCAGACGGTTGTCGAGACACGCGGCAAGGATGGCTGCGCGGTGACGGCGCGTGACGGTACGGCATTTACGCGTCCAGCCATCGACGACGGCCCTGTGGTCGATACAGTCGGCGCAGGCGATGCGTTCTCCGCCGCTTTTCTTTCATCCGTACTTGACGGTGCGTCGCTCGCCGATGCGGCCGAAGCGGGCAATCGACGCGCAGGGCAGGTCACCGCCCGTCCCGGCGCCATTCCGGAAGATCTGTAATGAAGAGTATCGAACAACGTTTTCGGCGCGGACAAATGCGGATGCTCGTGACGACGATCATCGGCTACGCGCTGTTCTACTTTCTGCGCAAGAATCTCTCAATCGCGATGCCTGGGCTTGCGCAGGACTACGGCATCACAAAGACATCGCTCGGACTTTTCCTTACGTTACATGGCGTTGTGTACGGACTCGGCAAGTTCGTGAACGGCCCACTCAGCGACCGCTGCAATTCGCGGCGATTCCTCTGCGGCGGGCTTCTTGCAACGATTGTCTGCAACGTCATCTTCGGGTTCGGTCCCGTCTTCGCGGCCCTCATCGCGGGTGACAACACAGGCACAGCGTTCACGACGGCACTCGTCACGGTCCTGGGCGTCGCGTGGGTGGCGAACGGTTTCTTCCAGTCTATGGGCAACCCCCCGTGCCTGCGGCTCATCGCTCACTGGATACCCCCAAACGAACTTGCGACGAAGCTCAGTATCTGGAACTCGTCGCATTCGATCGGCGCGGGGCTCGTCACAATCCTGTGCGGTTACATCATGGGGCTTGGGGTGCTTGGCGCGGATAACGTTGGGATCGGCATGTGGCGCTGGTGCTTCTGGGTTCCCGCGATCATTGCTGCGGTTGGCCTTGTCGTGCTGATCATCTGGCTCCCTGATACGCCGACCTCCGAAGGTCTCCCTGAACTCGCAGGCACACAGGCGACCGATTCAGATGCGGACACCGGAGAATCAACGGGACCTTCGGCCGTACGCCGTGTGTACCTGAACCCGACGATGTGGGTTCTCGGTCTCAGTTGCTTTATGGTGTACCTCGTCCGTTTCGCAATCCTCGACTGGGGGCCCATGCTTCTGAAAGAGGCGAAAGGTGTTTCACTCGTGGGAGCGGGCTGGGCGGTCGCATGTTTTGAAATTGCGGGCATTCTCGGTACGCTGTTCTCGGGCGTGGCGACGGATCGTCTGGCTGGTGGACGAGCCCCGCGCGTGTGCCTCTTCATGATGCTCGGCGCGGCGGCGGCAATGGCAGTGTTTTGGTTTCTCCCAGCACACGGACCGGTTCTCCCCTACATCCTCGCTCTCGCCGTGGCGGGCTTTTTCATCTACGGTCCACAGGCGATGACGGGCACGACGGCGGTGAACCTCGCGACGAAACGCCTCGCCGGAACGGCGGTGGGATTCACGTCGCTCTTTTCCTATGCGAGTGTCCTGTTTTCGGGATGGGGCATGGGTTTCCTCGCGGATAAAACAGGTGGTTGGACAGTTTCTTTCTACGCTGTGATTGGCGCGGCACTCGTCGGCGCGGCACTCTTTCTCGCTTTGTGGAATACAAAACCCGACGGATATGACGAACTTGAGAAAGGAAACGAAAAATGAAACACGGCATCTATTACGCCTATTGGGAAGACCAGTGGCAGGCTGATTACTTCAAATACGTCGAGAAGGTAGCGAAACTCGGCTTTGACTGCCTTGAGATCGCTTGCTCGCCACTGCCGGGCTACACCCGCCAGCAACTCATCGACCTCAAGAATGCGGCGGCCGATCATGGTATCTTTCTCACGGCTGGACACGGCCCCGCAGCGGATCAGAATCTCGCCTCGTCCGATCCGGCCATCCAGAAGAATGCCAAGGCGTTTTTCATCGACCTCTTGAAGCGTCTGGAGATTCTCGACATCCACACGATCGGCGGCGGCATCTACAGCTATTGGCCGGTCGATTATTCAAAGCCCATCGACAAGCCCGGTGACTGGGCGCGCTCTGTTGCAAACGTCCGCGAGGTCGGCAAGGTCGCCGCGGACTGCGGCGTCGATTACTGCCTTGAAGTTCTAAACCGCTTCGAGGGGTATCTCCTCAACACGGCTGCCGAGGGCGTGAAGTTCGTTCGCGAAGTCGATGTGCCATCCGTCAAGGTGATGCTCGACACCTTCCACATGAACATCGAGGAAGATTCAATCGGCGGCGCAATCCGCTCGACGAAAGGGCTTCTCGGACACTTCCACACGGGCGAATGTAATCGCCGCGTACCCGGCCGCGGACGCACGCCGTGGGCAGAAATCGGCGCTGCGCTGAAAGAGATCGGCTACGATGGATGCGTCGTGATGGAGCCGTTCGTCCGCATGGGCGGCAAGGTCGGCAAAGACATCAAGGTCTGGCGTGAGCTTGAACCCGGTATCACCGAAGAAAAAATGGACGCCGACGCGAAGGAAGCACTCGAGTTCCAGCGGAAGGTTCTCGGCTAACCCATGAAGGCACTCGTTCTGGAAGCCAATGCGCGGCTTGTCTGCCGCGAACACGAACTGCGTGTCGTCGAGGGTTGGTACCGACTTAAGATCGCTGCGGCTGGAATCTGCGGCAGCGATCTCGGGCGCGGATTCAACTCCGGCGCCTACCACTACCCGCTCGTGATGGGGCATGAATTCTCTGCCGTTGTCGAAGAGGCGCCGCAAGGCGGACGCTTCGCGCCCGGCGCACGTGTCGCGGTCTATCCGCTTCTGCCGTGCGGCACATGTGCCCCTTGCCAGAAAGGGCATATCCAACTCTGCCTTAACTACGACTACTTCGGATCGCGTCGCGACGGTGCCTTCGCGCAAGCTCTCTACGCACCGGAATCGCATCTGCTTCCGATCCCGGACGACGTGTCGCTCGAAGAGGCGGCATTGTGCGAACCGGCGGCGGTCGCTTACCACGGTGTAAGCATGCATCCGGTCGAACCCGGACGAACTGCGCTCGTGATTGGCGGCGGCCCGATTGGACTCATCGCCGCGCAATGGCTCCGCATCAAGGGCTGCACGTCGATCGCCGTCGCAGATATCGAAGAGGCGAAACTCGACTTTGCGGCGACATTCGGTTTCACGGCGATCGATTCACGAAAGCTCGACGACTTCGCTGATGCGTTCGACTATGTGGCCGAAGCCTGCGGCCTCGCCATCACGCGCCGGGCGGCCATCGCCTGCTGCGCACGGAAGGGCCACGTCTTCTTCATCGGCAATCCGGCGGATGACTGGACGCTTGAAAAGGCGTTCTTCTCATCCATCTTGCGACGGGAGATCTCGTTTACAGGTGCCTGGAACTCAGTGCCCGATCCAGACTGGAAAACCGTTCTGGCACACGCCGGAAAGGATCTCGACCTGAAACCGCTCATCACCGGGCGTACCTCGCTCGAAGACGCCCCGGCGATGTTCGACCGCCTTGTCCGTCACGAGGGATTTCACTGTAAAACATTGATTCTGCCGAATGGAGACATCGAATGAGAGCCTGTATTGAATGCCTCCCTTGCCTTGCCCGCAATGCGATTGACCTCGCACGAAAGTCGGCACAAGGCGATCCCGATCTTGAACAGCGCATCGCCGCTGGCGGCATGCGTATTCTAGCAGAGGTGGCCGAGACTGGGTATCCGTTGCCCCCACCCTGCTATGCGCGGAAGCTTATCGACCATGCGCTTCTGGTGAGCGATGGCGCCGTGCCAGATCCGTGGGCACCGGAAAAGAAAATATCAACCGAACTTGCCTTGAAGTTGATGACGAAGTTGGATGAGATTCCCGGCTGGGACCCCGACTCCTTCGAGAGTCGCCTCCGCCTCTCCGTCGCGGGCAACATTCTCGACTTCGCGATCTACGCCGATCTCGACATGGCCGACGCGATGGAGACCATACGCGAGGCGTTCACAAAACCCCTTGATACGGCAACGGTCGCGAAGCTGAAAGAGAAGATGGACGCGGCGGAAAACATCTTCTGGATCTTCGACAACTGTGGCGAAGCTGTCTTTGACCGGCTGTTGATTGAGCCGTATCGCAAAAAGATGACGCTTGCCGTGCGTGGCAAGCCCGCGTTTAACGACATCACTGCGGCAGAGTTGGAAGAGTCAGGATACGGCCCCGATTTCGCGCGCGCGGTCGTTTCGAACGACGACGGCGTGCCCGGCGTCGTGCCGGAGACCTGCGGCCAGACATTCGCAGAGGCGTTCGCCGCAAGTGATCTCGTCATTGCGAAAGGGCAGGCGAATTTCGAGACGTTAAGCGACCGCAAGGATCATCCGATCGCCTTCCTTTTCCTCGCGAAATGCCCCGTCGTCGTCCGGGAGGTCAACGCCACGCCGCGCTCGATTCAGATACTCCTGAGGAACATGTGATTTCGCTGATGACGGACAGGAGGAAAGGCTGGGCTCTCCATAACGTTTGGCGTTGAATGTTAACGCGAGGATGGTGTCGCGCCGGGTGGATACCCAAACCTGTTTGGCCACGGATCACCTCGGACAAAACCAAGTTCGTACAGATACCAGAAGAAACCGATAATCGGAAAAATGATGATAAGCTGTATCCAGCCGGACTTATCCCTATCATGGCACCTTTTTGCGCCCACCGCCCAGAATATCCACGACAGTATCCATGACACCACCCCCGCGAAAAACTCCGTCTCTGTGCTGGCCATGCGGCTCTCTCCGATGAAAGATGCCAAAGCGAGCAGCGGTACAACCACGCAAAACATGATCCACCAACCTGTCCGATTGACACGGCCACTGCGAAACCCAAACAAAAAAATCAACACTTGCCTTGCCATGACGCCAACATCCAAGGAGAAACCGTCAGCCCACTTGCTCGACGACGTCAGGGCACATGCTAGCACATATTTTTCTGCCCTCAAGCCCCGTTACTGATTTTCAACTGGATTTACCGCGGGGAACACAGTATTTTTAGACCAACAAAGGACGGGTGGGTATGGATGCAGTCGTTATTCAAAATGTCTCGAAGCGCTTCGGGAGCACACAGGCGGTCAGTCGACTCACGCTGAGCGTTCAATCCGGAGAGATACTGGGTTTTCTAGGCACAAACGGCGCGGGAAAAACCACGACGATCAAGATGTTGCTGGGGTTGATGCCACCGGACGAGGGCAGCATCCGTGTGCTGGGCGGCGATCCGCAAGAAGCGTCGACGCGTAGCCGCATCGGCTTCATGCCGGAGACAGCCGCTTATTACCCCTATCTTAACTTACATGAGCTGCTGTTTTTTTATGGCGGTCTCTGCGGG
>JAKJHA010000271.1 GCA_022704125.1 Verrucomicrobiota bacterium
CCGCATAATGCGTACCAACCATGGGGCCGGTGGGTTGCCGGTCTACCCTATGGGATGGTAGTGAATTTGGATTGTTGTTGTACGGTTCTAACGAGATTCTTACGCGGGCCAAACAAGATGCTCGCGGCATGGAGGTACTATAGGGGTGTTGGGCCTGATCGGGGCAGGCACGGATGACGGGATATGAGTGAAGAGAGCGTAAGGAGCAGTGGTATGAACAGATGTTGGAAGAGTACAGTGTGGTGCATGGGCGTTCTGGTGGCGGTGGTGTTGGGGTCGTCGGGCCTGCGCGCCGATCCGTTGCCGGTGCCGCTGGTGCATTGGACGTTCGATGGCGGCGCGGCGACCAACTGCGGCAGCGGCGGGGCTGCATACGATGCGATCGTGTCCGGCAATACGGTGGTGTACACAAACGGCATCGCCGGGGACGGCTTCTGTCTGCTCGGCGGCAGCGAAGGGTATGCGGCGGCGCCGTGTACCCTTGGCGATCAGGGTACCATTGCGTTTTGGTACAAGCCGTTCCGGTTTTACAACTACAACTCTCTCTTTGACAACACCAAAAGTGCGGATCAATGGGAGATGTGGCTCGACGGTAGCGCGACCGTGCGGTTCAGGCTGACGGGCGGGCAGGGGGACATCACCTACGGCAACCTCAACAGCAGACACAACGGCTCGAATGTCTGGTATCACTTTACCGTGACTTGGGACCGGTATGCGGAGACGAACCACGCCCGTCTGTATATCAACGGTTGCGAGTGCGCACGCGCCAACATTACCTCGTGGCTCGACCCCGGTACGCAGGTCTACTTCGGCGGGCACAAAGGCAACACGCCGGCTGAGGGTGTTTTTGATGATGTGCGCATCTATACGACGGCGCTGGCAGACACGCAGGTGCAGGCGCTGCACGCCCTGATCGCCGAACAGGCACCGCCGGTGAAGGTGTCGTTTGATGCCGACGTAACGAACACCGGCACGGGCGGCGCGGCGTTTGACGCGACGCTTGTCGGTGACCCTGGCTGGACAAACGGGCTGAATAACTTCGGCCAGGCGCTGGCACTGGATGGCGTGGACGATTATGTATCCATACCGTACCGGCTCTCCGCCTCCGGCTCGGTGTCATTGTGGTATTACGTTCCCGGACCGTGGTACGCCTTCAACTCGATTTTTGACAATTCGGTGGATGCCAACCACTACGAGTGCTGGATCGATGGTGGGGGGACTCTCTGTTTTCGTCCTGCCGGGAATGAATGGCCACAAAGAGCTGCGACCGGATTGGGCAGCGGCTCCAACCGCTGGTATCATATTGTCGGCACATGGGACACGCTCTCCAGCAACATGGTGCTGTACGTCAACGGTGTCGAGCGTGGCCGTGCCGTCAACACCAACGGCGTGGCATGGCCGCTTGCCGGGACGCACTTTTACATTGGCGGCGGAAACGCCGGGAATACGCCTGCGCGCGGGGCGGCATCGGAGTTGCAGATCTTCGATACGCCGCTCTCGGCCAGTCGCGTGACCGAGATTTTCAACGAGAAGCGCGCGCGGCAGGGCGGGTTGATCGCTTATGTGCCGTTTGACGGTACGGCGGTGGATGTTGCCGGCAGCAACGCGGTGGTGCTGGGCGGTTCGCCGACCTACGTCAAGACGCAGGGCGCTTTCTACAAGGGGCTGAGCTGCGGGACACTGGAAACCAACATCAGCGACAATGCCTCGATCTCCAACGTGCTGGGGTCGAAGGTCGGCACGATCGCGTTGTGGTACTACGCGCGTGGCCCTTGGTACAACTATCAGACTATTTTCGATAACACCGTACACTCGGAGTATTGGGAGTGCTGGATCTATAATACCGGCGTGTTGACCTCCCGCATCAAAAACGATAAGTCCATCGGCGGCGATGTCAGGTGTGATCTCAATAACCTGCGCGGGCCGAACAATTGGTATCACATCGCATACGTCTGGGATCTTGGACTGGGGCAGGCATGGCTGTATGTCGATGGTGTTCATCGGGTGACCGGCACGTTGACCGACGGCGGCTGGGTCGATCCCAATCCGACGCTGAACTTGGCGGGCGGACACAAGTACAACGTCAAAGGCACCGGCATTTGGGATGAGGTGCGCGTTTACGACCGCGCCCTGACGGATGACGAGATCGCTGCGCTGACGGTCATCCCGCCTGCGCCGCCGCCGGGTGGCACGGTGTTCACACTGCGCTGAACGCGGTGGCTGGTGGCATGCGAAAATGGGGAGCGAGGTTTGGAGTGCGGTGGCAAGAGCCGCGTTGCGCGCGGGGCGCGGCACCGCTTTCCCTCCACGCAACGCGCGGAGGCACTCTTAGTCCTCACTCTTAGTCGAATACACTTAGTCGCTACACCTCGTCGATTGCGCCAACGACGAAGACTAAGTGTAGGGACGAAGCGTGAACGACGAAGTGTTTGGACTAAGTGTGAACGACGAAGTGTCGCGTGCGGAGCGCTGGGAGGGGCAAGCGTCTGCTTGCCCGCGGACGAGCAGACGCTCGTCCCTCCATCCTGCGGGCAAAACAATAAAAGGACAAGGACAATGAAACGAATTCTGTTGGCAATGACGGTGATGGTCGGATGGACGTATGCGGCTCAGCCGCCGATGCGCTTCATCTCGCATCGCGGCGAATCGATGGATGCGCCGGAAAATACGATGGCGGCCTTCCGGTTGTCGCAGGAGCGCGGTGTGTTCGGCTTCGAGTGCGACATCTACACGACGTCCGACAACGAGATCATCTGCCTGCACGACGTGACGCTGGATCGTACGACCGACGGCAGCGGCAAGCCGGGTGATTTCACATTGGCCGAGTTGCGCAAGCTTGATGCGGGATCGTGGAAGAACGAGAGGTTCAAGGGCGAGCGCATCCCCACGTTGGCCGAGGCGCTCACGTTGGCGCGCGAGGGCAGTGAGATCTATATCGACATCAAGCGCGCCGACATCCCGCGCTTGGTCGAGATCGTCAAGGCGGAGCCCAAGGCGACGGCGGAGCGGATCGTTTTTCTGGGCGGCGGCGGAAATATCCCGCAGTTGCGCGAGCTGTTGCCGGATTACCGTACGTATTGGGTGGTGGGAGTAAGGGAGAAGGAGGATGGCACGCTGACGCCCAGCGCACAGGAGGCGGTAGCCGCCCTGAAAAAGATGGGCGCCCACGGCATCGACTTGCAGGGACACGGCGCGGCGGCGCAAAAGTTGATCACCAAAGCGTATGTCCAGACGATCAAGGATGCGGGATTCAGCTTCCATGTGTGGACGATCAACAGCGCGGTACGCGCGGCTGAACTTGCCGAGTTGGGCGCAGAGACGATCACTACGGATTGTGGCGGTCGCCTGGCCGAACTTCTGACCCAACCGCCGCCGCC
>JAKJHA010000272.1 GCA_022704125.1 Verrucomicrobiota bacterium
GACGGTTGCGCGACAAACCGCGTGCGGACATGGACGGTTTTGCGGCTTGCGCCCGGGATCAGGCGCGCGAGGCGGTATATCAGGCGCGGTGGGAGCGCGAGTTGCGCGCCTACGCGGCGATACGCGAGGGACGTCGTGTTTACGACGAGGAACAACAAACACCTGAGGAGGCGACACAATGACAACAATTTCACGGCGCGGGTTCTGCCGCGCATTGGCGGGTGCAGGAGCTGTGGCGCAGATGTCTGCGACCGCGCGCGGCGAGGAGAAGGCGCAAACAATCAAGCTGGGCGTGATCGGCTGCGGCTGGTATGGGATGGTCAACGTGCGGGCGGCGTTCAAGGCCGGCGGCGTTGAGGTCGTCGCGGTGTGTGATGTCGACAGCGAGCATCTGCGGGTCGCGGCCGAAGAGGTCGCCAAGCTCCAGGGGCGGCCGCCGCGAACCTTCAAGCACTACGAGGAACTGCTGCAAGTCGAGGGACTGAATGCCGTGATCATCGCGACGCCGCCGCAGTGGCATGCGCTGCAATTCATTGCTGCGGTCGGACGTAAACTTGACGTCTACTGCGAAAAACCGCTGGCTTATGATGTGCGCGAATGCCGCGCCATGGTGGATGCCGCGCGTGCCAGCGGGCGTATCGTCCAAGTGGGCTTTCAGCGACGCCAGAGTCCCGCGTTTCAGGCGGTGCGCGACTATCTGCGCGAAGGCAAAGCGGGACGGCTCATTTGCGCCGAGGCCGCCATCCACTACACAGCGGGTGTCAAGGATCCGTCGCCGCAGACGCCGCCAGCTTCGCTCGACTGGGATTTGTGGTGCGGACCAGCGCCGCTGATTCCGTACAGCCCGCAGGTCGGACATAAAAGCTGGCGGCTGGAGCAGACCACCGGTCACGGTCACTTGGTCGACTGGGGCATTCATCTGATTGATGCGGCGCGCATGATTCTCGGTGCGGACGAACCGCGTTCGGTGTCGGCGACAGGCGGCCTGTATGCGCTCAAGGGGAGGATCACCACGCCGGACGTGTTGACCGCGCACTTCGATTTCGATGGATGCCCGTTAACGTGGCGGCACCGCATCTGGGGTGCCACGGAATACGCGCCGGAGGTCTCGAACGGCATCTTCTTCTACGGGGATCAGCAGACGGTGTTTGTCACGGACAACCGCTGGGTGGTCATCCCGAAAGGCAAGAACGCAGAGCGTCAGGAGCACACCGTCAAGGCGGATGCTGGTACGTTGCACGTGGCCGAGTTTCTCAACGCCGTGCGGACGCGCCAAGCGCCGGGTTGCCCGATTGAAGAGGGGGCCAAGTCCACCGTTGCCGTCAAGCTTGCCATGATCGCATACGAGACAGGGCGGCGGGTCGATTGGGACGCGGCGGCGCAGTCCGTGGGCGACAACAAAGAAGCCGCCGCGCGGCTCCTGCGCGCCTACCGGGCACCTTGGAAACATCCCTTTACAGCGTGACGCGTGAGCGGCTACTCCGGTAGCCGCCGGGTTATTCTGAACCGCCAAGACGCCATGAACGCCAAAAGGGATAGAGGTTTTTTGTATGCGGCCGACTGTGGTGGGGTGGGGCAAAGGGAAAAGAAAGTTGGTCTCTTTCGGCGACAGTATGGAATTGCAGAGTCGCTGTCCTTGTGTTAATTTTAGGCTGTTTTGGAGGATTGGCATGCAGGTGACGCTACCATTGGATAGAATGACGACACTAGAAAAGCTTCGCGTGATCGAGGAAGTATGGGATGACCTATGCCGCTCGAAGGAGGATATTCCGTCACCCTCATGGCATGCGGATGTTTTGCGTCTTCGCGAAGAACAGGTTCGCAGTGGTGAATCGACCTTTTTAGAACTGAATGAAGCCAAACGAGTGTTGCGAGAGCGACTGGCATGAGAGTAGAAGTCCTCGCAACTGCCTTGGAAGATCTTGCGAATGGGTTCCATTTTTATGAAAACCAATCTGAGGGGCTCGGGATGTACTTCGTGGACACCTTGTGGTCCGACATCCATTCGTTGTATGTGTTTGCGGGTATTCATCCGTTAATTTTCGGCTATTATCGTATGCTCTCGAAACGCTTTCCGTATGCGGTGTACTACAAGATTGAAGACAATGTAGCACGTGTCTGGGCTGTCCTTGACTGTAGGCGAGATCCAGCATGGATTCATAAACAATTAATGTGATCCGCCATGAACATCATCAAAGAACAGCAGGGTGGATACAGTTTCACAAAGGGACTCGAACGCGCAAAGGCACGACTGGCCTACTGTGAAGAGGGGCTATCAGTGGAGACCGCTGCGCGTATCATTGACGCGATGGAGCGTCGTGGCGTCACGCGGAGTGAGTTGGCCCGTCGCATGGAGGTCAGCCCGGCCTATGTCACCAAAATACTTCGCGGCCACGCCAACCTCAGTTTAGAGAGTCTTGCAAAAGTGGCGTTTGTCCTAGACCTAAAATGGGAATGTCTCCTCATCCCCCCAAGGACGCCAAAATCGGTGTCCTGTCCGTGACAGGCGATGGCGGTGTGGCGACCATTTGCACCGTCGAAACCGCCACCCGGGAGGGGCGCGGGAGTGCGCCTAAACTAGGAGGCGACAAGGCTACCCCGCGCGTACAATGTGTGCGGGAAACGGCTTCTAAGTATCCGCGGCCGAGAAAGGGCAAACCGCCAAGACGCTGCGAACGCCAAGAGGGATAGAGGTTTTTTGTATACGGTCGACTGTAAAGGCTTCCGCCAGCCATATATCACATCCTCGCCCCTTTTTCTCTTCGGTTATTTTTCCACACCTTGAAAGGTGTGGAAGTAGGGCGTGTGTTTCTCTGCGGAAGACGGTTCGTTCGTGGTGGAGGTTCCCGAACTTCCGGGATGTATGGTGGATGGCTCGACCTATCAGGAAGCACTTGCCAACGCGGAACAAATCATCCGCGAATGGGTCGAAACCGCATCCGCGCTTGGAAGAGCGATCCCCGCGCCTCGCGGGTGGCCCAAAGAGGATGTTCCGGCGCTCCGCAAGCCACCAACTTCGCGTCTTCGCGCCTTCGTTTGAAAAAAAGCAGAGTCGCGGAACCTGAAACCTAAGAGCGTTGAAAGTTCAACCGCTAGTCACTATCCGGGATTCACTCCCTCAGATAGGCGGCTTCAAGGGAGTCGCCGCGTGAAATGTCGATGACACCGCATTGGGCCAGTAGCGGGGGGAGTACACGGGCGTTGATTTGTGCCGGGGAATCGCGATTCGGGTCGTAGCGGCAACAGACGGTACCGGTAGCAGCGTTGAATGAGAGGGTGGCCCCCGGCACGGCAGCGCCGATCGCGCTGAGGTCGGACGGTTCCGCTGTGACG
>JAKJHA010000273.1 GCA_022704125.1 Verrucomicrobiota bacterium
TTTCCGCTATCCCTCGCACTTGAATTGCACCCCCCTGTCACTAACCGATTACTCAGGTATGTGAGGAAAGCCTATACTCCACACTAATTTTTGCTTTAGGTGTTGGTCAGGCAGGTAACAAGTAGAACGGAGAATACCAGATGCGTACGTGTACCGATGGCAGGATTTTGCAGGGGCTGGTTGTTGCGCTGTCCGTGGCGGTGTGGTCGGTGAGTGCGGCCGATTATACTTGGACCGGCATGACCGGTGCGTCGTGGAATACGACGGATGCGAACTGGTCCGGCGCGGGTACGGTGTGGACCAATGATGCCGCTAACAACGCGACCTTCGGTGCTGAAGGGCCGAGGGCGGTTACGGCCGGTCCGGTGACGCTCAACAATCTCGCTTTCACGGCGGATGGGTATGCGATCGGCGGCGGTCCGTTGCTGATGCACGGTGGCGCTTCGGTCGATGCGAGCATGACCGCCACGCTGACCGCGCCGGTCACGAATGTCGGTGTCTGGGCCAAGACCGGTGGTGGAAAGGTCGTTCTGAACCCGCAGGGCGCGGTCTCGAATGTCTTCTACTCGTTCAAGACTGCGGGCGGCACGCTGGAGGTCGCGGGCGGCACGAACCTTGTGACGGAGGCAGGCAGCAGCCCGGAGAACGGTCCGGCTTTTTGGGTGAGCGGCGGCACGCTGGTCGTGGGGGGCGGCCTTTTGAAAACCACGGCGGGTCCTTATGCACGGGTCAGTGAATACGGTACGCTTTTGGTGACCAACGGGATTTGTGACCTCTCCAGTAATGGTGAGCTTTTGAATGCCTTTAATTCGCCGGGCTTCACGACGGTGGGGGGCAATGGTATGCTGATCCTAGACCGGATGCGCATTGTCAAGAATCAGGTGGGGGCGAGCTTCTCAGGCGTCAACATCAACACGGGCGGCACGATCCGGCTCAACGAGTTTTGGTTTGAGACGGGCCAGTCGACGGCTCGAAAGGCCACCATGAACCTCAACGGCGGCACGATTCGGGCGCGGGACACGGCCAAAACGCGGGACATGTTGGGCACTTACCATCCGGACTGGACGAACATTTTTGTCAATGTGTTGTCGGGCGGCGCGGTGTTCGACACCCCGAACTGCAACATCACGGTGATCGCTAAATTGCGGGGTTCGCCGGATGACGGCGGACTGACGAAGCTGGGAAGCGGCACGCTGTATCTGCGGGGGACCAACACCTTTAACGGCGCCACTGTTTTGAAAGGCGGGCGACTGAATGTTGTTGCGGATCACAATCTGGGCGCTATTCCGTCGTCGCCATCCACGAACCTTGTTTTCCTGGCGGACGCGACGCTCCAGTCCAGCGAGTCGCACACGCTCGCTGCCAGCCGGACGATCTGGGTGACTAATGCCGTGACGGCGACGTTCGATCCGCAGACAAACACGCAGACGATTTGCGGCACCATCGTGTGCGCTGATACGAACGCCACACTCTATAAGATCGGGAGTGGTACGGTGATTTTGGATCCCGGACCGACGGCGGTGAACAGCTTCGGCACGCTTCACACGGCGGCGGGAACGTTGGTTGTCGCCAGCGGCACCAATCTGGTGACGCGTTTTTGCGGCGTCCAGAATGGTCCGGGGTTGCGGGTCTCCGGCGGAACGTTGCTGGTGGCAGGCGGTCTGCTGAAGACGACCTCCAAACTATACGTCAATGTGGATGGCGGGCACCTTCTCGTTACGAACGGTGTAGTGGATACCACGAGCTGCGACGAAATCCTCAACGGCATCGCTTCGACATACGGATTCACCACGGTGAGCGGCAGCGGGACGCTTATCGCCAACGGGGTACGCATTTCCCAAAACACGGGCAATCCGTCCAACACGGTGGTGAGCGTCAACACCGGTGGCGTGATGCGGCTCAACAACTTCTACATCGATATCAATTTCCCCAACCAAAAGGGGATGTTGTTCCTGAACGGCGGTACGGTTGAGGCTAGAGTCAACACGGACAATTTCCTGGGGACAACGGAAAAACTCGTCGGCAATAAAAACGACAAGTGGTTGACCAACATCTTCGTGCATGTGCGCGAGGGCGGCGCGATTTTCGATACGGCGGGCAAGAATATCTCAATCAAGCAACCGTTGTACACCGGGGCACCGGAGGATGGCGGGTTTATCAAGCGGGGCGATGGGATGCTGACCCTGCTCAACACCAACACCTACAATGGCGTGACTGTGGTCGAGGGCGGCACGCTCAGGTGGGGGCGAGACGATGTCCTGCCCACGACGAACACGGTCATAGCGGGATCTAACGGCGTCTTCAATGTCAATGACAAGATCCAGACGCTGGCGAGACTGGGCGGCGGCGGCACGGTCGAGAATCTGGCGGCGCTGACGGTGACCGACACGCTCGCGCCCGGCGATGCGGGTGGTTTCGGTACGCTTACGCTGGCCGGGAATGCGGCGTCGATCGCCGGTTGCACGCTGTCGGTGAGCGTTTCGCCCGAAGGTGAGTCGGATGCGCTGCATGTGGCGGGCGATTTAGATTTATCGACGCTCACGTTGCATGTCGAAAATCCGGAACAGCTCTCGCGCTTCAAGAAGTACACGATCGCCAGTTGCACCGGTACGTTCACCGCGCCGTTTGGGTCTACGGAAACGTTGCCCGCGCGTTGGATCGTGACTTATGACGCTGCAGGGAAGAAGGCGCGGCTGGCTTACAACTTCGGTACAGTGATCTTGCTGCGGTAGCTGAATTCGCAGCCGCAGTAGTTTTGGCGATAAAGCTCAAGGAGTTTGGCGAACTCGATGCTGTGCTTGAAGCCGTCCTTCCTTTTGAAATTAATGGCCAGGAAACGCGCGGCATCCAAGTCGCGGCCGACCTGAAAGATCGTCGGCGTGTGTTTATGCGGGCTGACGGTGAGCGTAGTGGTGAAGGCGTCCAGCCCTTGGGCCACCATGGCTTCGTGCGTGCGGCTGAGGCTGTAGCGGAAGCAGCGCGCGCAACGCGCCCCGCGCTCCGGCTCTTGTTCCAACCCGTGCGCCACTTCGCGGAGCCAGGCGTCGTGGTCGGGCTCGTCGATGAGTAAAGGCACACGCAGACGTTCCGCCAGCAGGTGCACGGCATCGAGACGCTTGAGGAACTCGTCATGCGGCGCGATGTTGGCGTTGGAGTAAAAAAGCGTCACGGCGTGGCCCCGTTCGTGCAGGGCGAGCACGCAGTGACTGGCGCAGGGTGCGCAACAGGTGTGCAACAGAACGTTCATGGTTGCGTGTGGCTTACAACTGCGGTGAGGGGTGAGCGAGGATCGGCTGGCGGGAGCGGCCGTTCACCACGATGGCGATCGGC
>JAKJHA010000274.1 GCA_022704125.1 Verrucomicrobiota bacterium
CGTCGGCGGGAGTAAGACTGACGCGCCGTCCTGTTGCCGAAGTGGCCGCGCTGCGCGAGCGAACGGCTGCGTTTGGGCCTTTCGAAGCCGCAACCGGCAAGGCCCAGCCGCTGACCGACCTTCAGACCGAACTACTGGAACTGCACATCGCCTGTTCGCTCTCGCCGGATGCGGATGTGACGCTCGACGTGCGGGGCATCCCGTTGCGTTATCAGGCCGCCCGCCAGGAGCTGACCCTCGGCACGCATAAGACGACATGGCCGATCGAGGATGGTAACCTGGCGTTCATCCTGTTCGTGGATCGCACCTGCATCGAACTCTTCTCGCAGGACGGCCTGTTGTACGCGCCGGTTGCTGCCATCCCGGATCCAAATCTGAAGGCGGTGACGTGGACGGTCGAGGCAGGCCAGGCGAAGGCTCTGCGCGGAAGCATACACGCCTTGCGTTCCATCTGGCCGTGAACAGAACGGCGCACACCGGTAACGACGAACAGAAGGTGATGACGGATGATCGATGTTGTAGCTTTTGGCGAGATCCTTTGGGACATGATAGACGGCAAGGCGTATATCGGCGGCGCCCCGTTTAACTTCGCGGCGCACGCCGTTCAATGCGGATTCAGCGCCGCCACCGTCTCATGTGTCGGCGACGATGCATTGGGACATGCGGCGCGGAATGAGATGATGCGCCACAACGTCGACCGGCGCTGGACAGACACCGATCCGGCTCATGCCACCGGTACGGTCACTGTGGCGCTTCAGAACGGCCAGCCCACTTATACGATTCACGAGTGCGTGGCGTGGGATTATATCACACTCAACAACCCGTCGATGATCGCCCTTCGAAACGAATATCCGCGCGCCCTCTATTTCGGCACGTTGGCGCAACGCTCTCTCATTTCGCGCGGCACGCTCGCAACACTGCTGGACACGTTGCGGAACGCCCTCGTTTTCTATGATGTGAACTTGCGTCAGGATTATTGGTCCGTACCGCTGGTCGAGCAGGGTTTGGCGCACGCCGCGATCATCAAGGTCAATGCCGAGGAAGCCCGGACACTCGGCAGGCTTCTTTTCAACGGAGCTTGCGAACCTGCTTCATTCAGTGAAGCTGTGTTCCGCTGCTACCCCGCCATTCGCATCGTCGTTGTCACGCTGGGCGCGGACGGATGCGTCGTTTCCGAACGCGCTGTGGAGACGGCTTTCTGTCCGTGCGCACAGGTCGACGTCGTGGACACAGTTGGTGCCGGGGACGCCTTTTCCGCAGCGTTTCTCGCGGCCTTGTTGCGCGGCGAGACCGCGCGAGAGGCAGCCGAAGCCGGGAATGATCGCGGCACGTGGGTGGCTTCAAGGCACGGCGCAGTGCCTGCATGCGCTGCTGCCGCACAGACCGTTCCGTGTCAGTCGTAGGCGCTCTTCCTGCTGCCATTCGAAAGGTAAATCGATGAACAAAAAAGTGGTGATGTGTTCGGTGATCGCGGCGTTGGGCGGTTTTCTGTTTGGGTTCGACACGGTGGTGATTTCGGGCGCGGAGCAGACCATCCAGAAGCTCTGGGGGCTGAGCGCGACGCTGCACGGTTGGACGGTCAGCGCGGCGCTGTGGGGTACGGTGCTCGGGTCGCTGATCGGCGGCTGGCCCACCGAACGTTACGGTCGCAAAAACACGCTGTTCTGGGTCGGCATGCTCTATTTCGTCTCGGCGGTCTGGTCGGGCCTGGCGACCGGCCCCTACGCGCTGATGATCGCGCGCTTCATCGGCGGCGTGGGCGTGGGCATTTCCACGGTGGCGGCGCCGCTCTACATTTCCGAGATCGCGCCGGCCAAGATGCGCGGACGTCTGACAGGCATGTTTCAGTTTAACATCGTGTTCGGCATCCTCGTGGCATTTCTATCCAACGCCCTCTTGAGCGGGGTCGGCGAGAACGCCTGGCGCTGGATGCTCGGGGCGGAAGCATTTCCTGCTTTACTCTATACGCTCTTTTGCTTCGGATTGATCGAAAGCCCGCGCTGGCTGATCACGCACTGCGGCGACCGGGAGGCCGGTCTGGAAGTGTTCCGCAGCATTAATCCTGAGCTTTCCGAGGCCGAGGTGAGCGCGATGGCCGACACGATAGAAGGATCGGTCACGCACACGCGGGACGCGGCGCGTTTCTTCACGCGCCGGCTGAGAGCACCGATCCTGCTGGCCTTCCTGATCGCCTTCTTCAACCAGCTTTCTGGAATCAACGCGATTCTGTATTTCGCCCCGCGCATCTTTAAAATGACAGGCCTGGCCGAGAACGCGGCGTTGCTGCAGTCGGTGGGCGTGGGCGTCACGAACCTGATCTTCACCTTTGTCGGGCTGTGGCTGATCGACCGGCTGGGCCGCCGCACGCTGCTGACTCTCGGCTCGTTCGGCTACATCGCCTCGCTCGGGCTCTGCTCGTGGGCGTTCTACACCCGCCACGAGGCCATTGTGCCGGCCTGCATTTTCGCCTTCATCGCGGCGCATGCGGTCGGCCAGGGCGCAGTGATCTGGGTGTTCATCAGTGAGATCTTCCCGAACCGCAACCGTGCGGCGGGGCAGGCGCTGGGTAGTTTCACGCACTGGATTTTCGCGGCGCTGCTGACCCTCTTTTTTCCGAAGATGGCAGAAGCGCTGCATCCCGGCACGGTCTTCGCCTTTTTCTGCGGCATGATGATCCTGCAACTGTTATGGGTGAAATTTTTCGTGCCCGAAACCAAAGGTATTCCACTGGAGCTGATGCAAAGCCGCCTTGGACTCGACACGTAGGGCGTCGTGTTGCCGGTATTACTGCCTGACCGGAAATCACGGCGTTCACGTGTACTTCGCGGGCGGCAGGGGGGGACGTCCCGCTTCACCCCGTACGTGACCCCGTACGTGATACATAAAGCACGTGCAATTTGATGCAATTAAGTGTAATTTGCATGTGTCATGTTTGATATTTTTCACGGTCGTTATTTCAGACAAAGGGAGTACCCATGAAAACAGGTTTTACGGTGTTGGCGGCGATGGTTGCCGTCGCGGCGCAGGCGGCGACATGGAACGTGAGGGAGTTCGGCGCGAAGGGTGACGGAACGACAAAAGACACGTCGGCGCTCCAGAAGGCGGTCGACGCGGCGGCGGGCGCGGGCGGCGGCGAGGTGCTGCTGCCTGCGGGCACCTACCTGTCGGGTTCGGTGTTCCTGAAGAGCGGCGTGGACTTTCATCTCGCTGAGGGTGCGGTGTTGAAGGGAAGCCCGGACCGCGCGGACTACTGCGCGTCGAACTGCTGCCCGCAGAACGCTGCCTCAGCGGGCGACAACAC
>JAKJHA010000275.1 GCA_022704125.1 Verrucomicrobiota bacterium
AAAATCCTACTGGCCCGCTATGCCACAGGCACAGGGGACGTGCTGCTCGGCTCCGCGAACTTCACACGGCGCAACTTGCGCAACTTCAATCTAGAAACCAACGCGCGGCTGACCGGCCCCCTCGACGCGCCAGCCATCCAAGATGCCGCTGCCTTTGCGGACCGTCTCTGGACCAACGCCGACGACCGTGTGTTCTCACTCGATCACGACGCCTTCCGCGACGACACCCACTACCGGACTTGGCTCTACCGCCTGCAGGAAGCCACCGGCTTTTGCGGCTGGTAACCCCTCACGAACCGGGGTGCACAAACGGCTCGTTGCGTGCGCACAGCGGACACGCCGCAGGCTCCCACACTTCGGGCGCCATCTGCACCAACGAGAAGGTCGGGTAATCGAAACGCGCCTGTCCGGCACTGCGATCGACCAGCACCATCACGGCTGCCACATCGGCCCCGGCGGCCTTGACGATGTCAATCGTCTCCTGCACACGCCCGCCGCGCGTGATGACATCTTCTGCCACCACATAGCGCTGGCCCGGGCGCAGCGAGAAACGCCGCATCACCAAACTCCCATCCTGCTTCTCTGCAAACACACTTTGCGTGTCAAGCGCACGCGCAACTTCGTGCCCCACCAAGATGCCGCCCAGCGCGGGCGAGATCACGCCGTCCAACGTGCCCAGATCCAACTTCGCCTTGACCCGCGCCACCAACTCCTCGCATAGCCGCCCCGCAACACGCGGGTAGCGCAGCACATTCGCACATTGAAAAAAGCGATTACTGTGTAACCCGGAACGCAGTTCAAAATGTCCGCTCAGCAAGGCCCCAGTCTCTTCCAGTACCTTCAACACTTCAGTATCGTTCATCGTTTTACCCTTTCTTCTCTCAATCCATAATACGGCCGTCGCGAATCGACACGCGCCGTTCCAGACGTTGCGCGCATGCTTCGTCATGTGTCACCACGATCAGCGTCGCACGCTCTTCGTGATTCAACTCCAACAACACATCCATCAACTCCGCAGCATTGCGCCGATCCAGCGCGCCAGTCGGCTCATCCGCCAAAATCAGGCAAGGACGCATCACCAGTGCGCGCGCCACCGCAACACGCTGACGCTCGCCGCCCGAGAGCTGGCCCGGAAAATGGCTGCATCGATCAGCCAAGCCCACCCGCGCCAACAACGCATGGGCGTGCGCGGCCCGCTCCTCTGTCACGTCTGCGCCCCAAGCCGGCACCAGCACATTCTCCAGCGCTGTCAACTGCGGCAACAAATGGTGCGACTGAAACACAAAGCCCACCTCGCGATTACGAAACGTGCATTGCGCGCGTTCATCCAAGTCTGCCAAGTCTCGCCCATTGACGCGGATTTCACCGCTGTCAGGCCGATCCAACGCACCGATAAGCTGCAACAGTGTGGTCTTACCCGATCCCGAAGGACCCGTCACAGCCAGGCTCTCTCCCGCCGCGACCTGCAACGTGAGCCCCCGCAGCACCTCCACCGGCACGCCGCCAGACATCGAGAAAGTTCGCACAACCTCCGTAACCCGTACATCCGCGCCACCGCTCACTGCCCGCCTCCTTCCACACACACGAGCGACTGATCGGCCACACACACAATCGCGCCATGCGCGTCCACCGCCAGACCGTACGCATCATCACCAAGGGCGATACGCTTCACGGTCCGTTGCTCCGGTGCCACCACGCACAACTCGCCCCCGCATAACGCGAAGATGCCGTCATCCGTGGACACCAGTTCGCCCGCCTCAGATGTGCCGAGCGTCACACGCCCCGTGACCTGCAATGCATCGCCGTCCAACCGACAAAAAACAACCTCGCCCTCCGGCGTGCCGGTGGCGATCTCGCCGTCGGACGTCATCACCGGCGTAGCAAACGCCTCGCTCTGCGCGACAACCGTCCGCGCTACCAATTTCAGCGCGACCGGATCAACCGCCACCAGATGTCCTTGGCGCGTACCGCCGATCAACCGCCCATCCGGCAACGCCAACAAGCCGCCTGCCATCTGATCGTCCGCCCCGACTTCGATCTTACCGTGCGCCGCCCCCGTGGCCGCATCAAACAGATACACCGCGCCGTCACAATTGCCGTACGCGATCCGCCCCTGCCACATCACCGGTTCGCCATCGCAGCGGTTGGTCGGCTCACCGCTCCAGATCACCGCGCCGTCACGCATCCGCAGGCAGAAGAGTTGTCCGTCAGCCTGCGACATCAACCAGACAACAGGCTCGTGATTGACAACGCCGACAGGCGGCGCACGCAGAAAAAGCCCTTCAGTCGTACGCGACCAAATCGTACGACCGTCTTCAAGTCGCAGCGCGATCACCTCACCCTTTCTCGACGCAACAATGGCGATGCCGTCCGACACAGCGGCAGCCGCTTCAAACACCTGATTGGAGAAGGCCGCGCGCCACCGCACCGCACCATCGTGCCCCAGCGCCGTCACACCACCCGCCTCATCCGCCACGATCCAGCCTTCCCCCGCCGCGCAAGGCGGCGCCGGCCGGGCCGCGAACGGCACACGCCACCGGACGGCGAAACGAGGGCTTTCGTCCGCATCACATTTTGACTCGCAGCAGCAGCATGTCCCCGGAGCGGACGACGTGCCACGCGACGGCATCCAAAGCGTGACCCACAGCGCACACGCACAGGCAACGATAAAAAGGAGCGGCAGGAGAATTCGGCGCATCTGCAATAATCGCTTCATGGGGCAAACCTCCACGCGAGAATCACCTGTCCGCGAGCTTCACCGCGCGCCGCGCTACGCTTCAAGGCCCGTTCCAGTATCGCCGTCGCTTCGCTGGCGGGCGACAGCAACAGCACATGCACCACCGCGCCCGCAGCATCGGTTTCCACAAAAAACTGGCTCTCTCCACTGCGCACGGGCAACGGATCGGTTGGCGGTGCAAACGTAAAACCGACATCTCGCAAACTTCCGCTTACGACCGCCACCACACCGGTACGCGCATCAGGCAGAGGACGCACAAAGGGATCCTCAGGAAATGTGGCCGCATTGATCGCGGGTAACGTCTGCGCCAATGGTTCGACTGCCGCGGGCGCCCAGACACCGGGATAACGAACCCCCTGTTCAAGAAAGACCGGCGGACGCTGCTCCTCGATCACATCGAACACGCCCAATTCGATATCGGCGGCAACACCACCCGGTGCCGCCCACGAAGCACGCATATTGGCCAATGCCTGCGCGGCTTCCTCCGGTGCCAGTATGACATACGCGGCGCGCGGATCGGGAGGCGGTGCAAGCATACGCGGCTCAAACAGCA
>JAKJHA010000030.1 GCA_022704125.1 Verrucomicrobiota bacterium
TGTGGCCGCGTCGTTATTGGCAGGCAACGGGACGTGCTCGAACGTGAACCCTGATGGCAACGGCTCGTAGCCGCATTGCACGCGGGCCTGCGCGCGCGCATCAAGGCTTGCGGCGTGCAGTACGAGCATGACGATGCCGAGGCGTCGAATAGCGTGCGCGGGGTTGGTAAGTAGTGCCGATATCGTAGGATAGGTCTCGATCATGTGGTAGCTATGAGGCAGTGTCGCACAATCGGGGGCGGTTGTCTATCCCCGCGAGGAAGTTCATTCACGTCCTTTACGCTTGCCTGATGGGCACGCTAAGACTTAATATATCACACAGTTTTCAATTGAAACTGTGCAACAGACAAAAGAGCAGGGAGAAAGAAATGTCGTACAAAGCATCGCGTCGTGATTTTCTGAAATTGTCAGCCGTGGCCGGATACGGTGCGGCCGCCGCACAGGTACTGAAGCCTACTTCGGTACGCGCCCAAGGTAGTGCAGGAACTACTGTGATGGGGCTTAGAACGCCGAAGATGGAGCGTGTGCGCGTGGGCTTTATCGGCCTAGGGGCGCGCGGTGGCGGCCATCTGGGGGACATCCTGAAAATAGAGGGGGCTGTGGTCACGGCCCTGTGCGACACCCATCAGCCTACGCTTGATAGAGCGACCAAGCGTGTGACCGATGCGGGACAGCCGCAACCGGCGGTGTTCGGTGACGGTCCCGATGCCTACAAAAAGATGCTCGCGCGGGATGATGTTGACATCGTCTATATCGCGACCCCTTGGGAACTGCACACGCCGCAGGCGCTGGCCGCGATGCAGGCCGGCAAGCACGCCTTTATCGAGGTCCCCGCCGCGATCACGACCGAAGAGTGCTGGGCGCTGGTGGATACGGCGGAGAAGACGCAGCGTCACTGTATGATGCTTGAGAACGTCAACTATGGGCGCGAGGAACTGATGGTGCTGAACATGGTCAGGCAGGGACTTTTCGGCGAGCTGCTGCATGGTGAAGCCGCCTACATCCACGAACTGCGCGGGCAGATGAATCAGGTCGATCACGGCACAGGCTCATGGCGCACTCTGCACTATGCGCGACGTAACGGCAACCTGTATCCGACCCATGGTCTGGGGCCGGTGGCGCAGTACATGGGCATCAACCAAGGGGATCGTTTCGACTATCTAAGCTCGGTGTCGTCTCCGGCGCTCGGTCGCCCGCTGTATGCCAAAGAGCGTTTCCCGGCTGACCACAAGTGGAACCAGATCAAGGAGTGGCGTTGTGGCGACATGAACACCACGATCATAAAAACCGTCAAGGGCCGCTCGATCATGGTGCAGTGGGACGAGACCTCCCCGCGCCCCTACAGCCGCCACAATTTGATCCAAGGCACGCGCGGCACGTTCGCGGGCTTTCCGAACCGTATCGCGCTGGACTACAAGAAAGAGGACCTGCCGCCTGCGATCCAGAAGATTCTGGGCGACAAAAAGACCACCAACTACCACGCTTGGGACCAAAACATGGAGCCGTGGTTCGAGGCCTATGATCATCCGCTCTGGAAGCGTATGGGGGCCGAGGCGAAACGGGTCGGCGGACACGGCGGCATGGACTTCATCATGAACTGGCGCGTGATTTACTGTCTGCGTAACGGCGAGCCGCTGGACCAGACCGTGTACGACGCGGCCGCTTGGAGTGCGGTCGGCACATTGAGTGCAGAGTCCGTGGCGAATCGCAGCCGTTCGATGGACGTGCCGGACTTCACCCGCGGTGTCTGGGAAAAGACTCCGCCGCTGGGGATCGTCTCTTGATTCCTGATTCCTGTTGACCGTAATCGGCTTGGGCTCCGCGCACAGCGCGGGGAAAAAACGCTCAACGTTCAACGCTCAACGTTCAATTTTCAGTGGGCAAGGATGCCCGCGCTCCCGTTGCGTACACACAAAACACGCGCTCGGTTCGCATGACCCCTGTCACTTGCCTATAACTTGAGCGTTAAAAGTTGAACGTTGAGCGTTAAACGTTTTTTAACTCAGAACTCAGAACTCAGAACGCTGAACTCAGAACGCTGAACGCTGAACGTTGAACGTCGAACTCTGAACTCTGAAGGTGAAAACTCCTTGCCTATCACTTACACCGATCAAAGTTGTCCTCATTTACATTCCTGTGCGAAACGCGGGCGGCGGGCTAACCGATTACGGCACGTTCGGTGTTCAATGTTGACCAAGCTACGCTGTTTTCGGTACAGTGCTAACCAGTATTAGACGGGCTGGCGAGGAACGTAGGAGATAAGCATGACGAGAACGTATGTTGCAATCATGTGTCTGGGAACGGCGTGTTTGGTGCAGGCTGCGGGACCTGGCGGGCAGGGTGCGGGATCTGTGGCGCAGACCGCGCGTTCCGTGCCGGTGGTCCGCGATGCGGATGTCGTGGTGGTCGGCGGCGGCAGCGCGGCGGTGGCCGCGGCGGTGGCCGCAAAAACCAATGGTGCCAGCGTGTTCCTTGTAGCGCCACGCACCTATCTGGGTGACGATTTGGCCGGGACGCGCGAACTCTGGCCTGCGTTGGTTCCTGAATTCAATACCCATCCGTTGGCGCAACAGATTTTTTCGCTCAAGGTGCCGTTTGCCTATCAGGCGAATGTCGTGCCGGACGCCTCGCACGGCGATCCCGGTAATACCCGGTTGACCGATGGCGTTAAGTTCAATGCAGTCACAGGCAGCGTCCAGTATAACTCGGACGTAGTGATCACGGTCACATTTGCCGGCGCGGGCAGTGTGACGCAACTGGACCTTTACTACTATGACCGCCCTGCCTCGGGTAACAACCCGTTTTCAACAACGGTCGCCGGCCTTGAGCGCAGTGATGACGGCGTGACGTGGACTGCCGTCGCATACAACACAGAACTTGAGCAATTGACAACGGATTTCGACAGCACTTGGGTCGCCCGGATCGTGCCGGGCGCTCCGTTCAGTGCCCGCTTTCTGCGTCTGGCGTGCGATATCACGGGCGCGTACGCGCGGCAGTTGCTTGATGAGCTGATCGTCCACACCGATCCAGATGATCCGGTAAAGGGTAGTTGCTACCACGCCGAGCCGCTGGCGCTGAAGCGTGCGTTGGATCTCACGTTGGAAGAGCAGGGGATTCCTTTTCTGGGTGGCGCACCGGTGTGCGACGTGCTGCGGGATGCCGATGGGAAACCCGCTGGCGTGGTGCTGGCGAACCGCGCGGGACGCCAGGCGGTGACGGCGCGGGTCGTGATCGACGCGACCGAGGGCGCGTGGCCGGCCCGTTGCGCGGGGGCGGTTAAGACCGATTTCACGCCCGGCGACTATTCGTTCTCGCGGATCGTGATCGCGGATGCCACAAACGCGCCCTCTGCGCCGGGGCTGAGCGTCGAGGCCTTGCCGGGTTACGCCTATCCAGTCACGGTCGGAGGCGTGGAGGCACCGGCAGGCATGCCGACGAGTGTGAACGGACGTGTCTACCGTTGTACGTTCACCGCATCCATGCAGACGGGGGACATGCTGGAACTTTTGGAGATCGAGCAGACGGCGCGTGATCTGACATGGGCCAAGACCTGCTTGGATCAGGCGGATCGTCTCTTGTGGCTGCCGCCGGATCACATCATCGGTGTTACGCCTGAGCAAGCCACTGCGTGGCCCGGTGCCGGCGCGCTGGACTTGGACGCATTTCGGCCTCAAGACGTGCCGTATCTCTATGTGCTGGGTGTGCGGGCTGATTTGCCGCGCTCGCTGGCGGCCGACCTTCAGAATCCGGTGCGTCTGATGACTCTGGCCGACCGCATCGGTGCGGCTGCGGCCGCTGATGCGCTGGCGCGCGCACCGCTCGCCGGTGTTACGTTGCCGCCGGATGTCGGTGCTGTACCGGGGACCGAAGAGGTGCGTGAAGCGCTGGCGGGTCTGCCGCCGGTGGCCACGAACGCGCTGGGTGTGGTCGAGGAGGGTGAACGTTCGCTGCCGGTGCTGGCGACGTGTGATGTTCTGGTGGTCGGAGCGGGCACGGCGGGTGCGCCGGCCGCAATCAGCGCCGGCCGCGCTGGTGCTGATACGTTGGTGCTGGATGTGCTCTATACGATGGGCGGTGTGCAGACCGACGGGCGTATCGGCTCGTACTACTACGGTAATTCATGTGGGTTCACTGCGAATGATGTAGACCCCGGCTGGAAGGCGACTGGCGCCTCGCTCTACACGGCTAAGGCGGAGTGGTACCGGCAGGCGTGCCGCGCTGCCAACGTGCGTGTGCTTTACGGGACGCTCGCGAACGGGGCGGTGGTTGACGGCAACGCGGTGAAGGGCGTGGTGGCGGTGTTGCCCGACGGTCAGCGCGGTGTCATCCTCGCGCAGACGGTGATCGATTCGACCGGCAATGCCGATGTGGCCGCGGCCGCCGGTGCTCAGACCGAGTTTATCACGGGTAGCGAACCTGCCGTGCAGGGCGCGGGTTGGGCACGGCATGTGCTGGGCAACAGCTATCTCAACAACGACATCGGTTTCGTGGGCGATGCCGATGTGACCGACGTGTTCTTCTTCGCACGGCGCGCGCGCAAAAGTATGCCTGCGGCGACTTGGGATGCCGGGCAGAATCCCGCGACGCGCGAGCGGCGTCGCTTGGTGGGCGCGGTGACCGTCACGCCGATCGACATCCTGAATAACCGTACGTGGCCCGATACGATCGTACGGCCGAGCAGCAACTTTGACTCGCATGGATTCACGGTGCATGACCTCTTCTTTATCTACGACCCCGGCACGTCCTCTTGGACGGCAAGCCTGCCGTTCCGCGCACTGTTGCCTAAAACGCTGGAGGGTCTGTTGGTGACAGGGCTCGGCATCAGCGCACATCGTGACGCCATGCCGCTGTTGCGCATGCAGCGCGACGTTCAGAATCAAGGCTATGCGGCCGGTTACGCTGCGGCGCTGGCCGTTCAAGCTGGTGTCGCTGTGCGCTCAGTGAACATCACGGCGTTGCAAACGCATCTGGTCAGCGTGGGCATCATTGAGGCCGCCTACGCCAATAACACGGACAGTTTTCCGCTCTCTTACGATGTGATCCAATTGGCCGTCGCAGGCTTGGTCAATAACTATTCCACGTTGCCCACGGTGTTGGCCGACACCGCCACCGCGCTACCGATGTTGCGTACGGCGTATGCCAGTGCGGGCAATCCGGCGGATCGGCTGATCTACGCGCACGTTCTGGGATTGCTGGGCGATCCGGTCGGTGCGCAGACGCTGGTTGATGTTGTAAGCCCGAATCCATGGGACGTCGGTTGGAATTTCCGTGGCATGGGTCAATATGGACGTTCCGTGAGCACGATGGATAGCTATCTGATTGCGCTCGGACGCACGCTGGATCCGGGCGGCGTCTCGCCGTTGCTTGCCAAGGCCGCGCAGTTCGAGGCCACATCGAGCTTTTCTCACTACCGCACGGTCGCGTTGGCGAGCGAAAGTTTCGACAGCGGTTCGGCTGCCATGCGGCTTGCCGCTCTGTTGCCGCTCGTGCAAGGCCATGCGTTGCCGAATGCCGCGACAGCGCCGCTGATTACCGATTTTTCAAACACGCAGGCTGACATCGAGCGCAACTGCTGCCTCAAGGAGTTGGCCGTGGCGCGTGCCCTCTACCGGTTGGGGGACGACAGTGAACACAGCGGCGAGCAGGTATTGACCGCCTATGCGTATGATCCGCGTGAGGTCTATGCGGCGCATGCCCGGCAGGTGCTGGCTGATGGGCCGATCAAACAGACCGCGGATGGCGTGTGGATCGGTACTGCGGCGGAAGCCGACTGGTCCACCGTCGCCAACTGGCAGGGTGGCATCCGCGCCGAAGGCGTTGGTGCAGCCGCCATTATCACAAACGATGTTGCAACGGCACAGACCATCTCGCTACAAGGCGGCCTGCAAAATATCGGGACATTGTCCGTCGCGGGTGCCGAGCGTACCATCGAGAGCGGCGTGTTGGATTTCAGCGGTCCGTCGCCGACCGTGACGGTCGATGACGGTGTCCGTGTCACGCTGGATGCCGACGTGGTCAGCGTACAGACATTGACCAAAACCGGAGGCGGCGACGCTGTCGTGACCGGTGCCGCCACGCTCGGCGGACTGATGGTGCAACAGGGCACGCTGGCTTTCAACGATCCAGCACCGCGTTTCTTCCAGGCGTATGCCGCCGACCCGGCGCTTCACAATACCGGTGCGAGTGGTGCCTCGGTCTCTCTGCGTACAGATTTTCAGGTTAACCGGCTGATCACCGTCACGCATCTGGGCGCATACGACAGCGCTGGGGATGGGAACGGGCACTTCAAAAAGGTTGCCATTTTCGCGCGCACCGGCGGGGTGCCGTTGGCCGTGACCGCCCTAGGAGTCTCGGAGACCTATCCGCTCGAAAACGGGTATCGTTTCCACCGCCTGCCAGAACCAGTCGCGTTGGCTCCGGGTGAATACGCGCTGGTGACCTTTGGTTTTTATGAGGGAGACCGCTACATCGAAGCCGGCAAAGCAGGTGTCGGCGAATGGGCGGGTACGCTGAATGACGGCGAAGGCGCGATCTCGTTCCTGCCTGGTGCCTATAGCTCACAGGGCGGTGCGCAGGCATTCCCGACGACTGCTCTGACACCGCAAAGTGAGTACGGCGTGACCGCCGGCAGCTTCCGCTTTGCCATTGGCACGGCGGTCAAGAAGGTCGTGGATCCCGTCAAACTGGCGGTTGGTGCGACGCTGGATGTTGGAGTGTTGGACGTCCGTCTCAACGGTGGCCTGCAGCCGGATGGCGGCGGTTTTGGCAAGGTGACGAATGCGACGGCCGCGTATCCGGTGAGCCTGACGCTTCGCGTGCCGACGGATGAGACCAATACCGTGCCGGGCACCGCGTTGGGTGATCGGCCTGACGGTCCCGTGACGCTGGTCAAAACCGGCGATGGCCGACTTGATCTGCAGGGTCCGCTTTCGCTGGCGGGGGGCCTGCATGTGGGCGGCGGCGTGGTGGCGGCCGATGCTGTCGACGCGATCGGCAGCGGAGAGATCTCTTTCGCCACTGGCGGGCGTTTTGAGCCGCGCACGGGCGGCACGCTCGACAGTATGATCTATGTGCCGAACCAGATCTATGCCAACGACCGCTCGACACGCTTTGTCGTGCCGTCTGGCTCGACGGTCACCTTTACGCGCGGCATTGAAACCCCGCGCGCCCACGCGTTCGCCGGCTTTGTGATTCAACCCCATGATGATCTGTCGCGTTTCCCGGACGGTCGTGACGACGGTGTGCCGCTGACGGTCGTCAATGTGGATGGCGCGTTCTTTGGCTATTTCGATCTCTATCTGGCGGGCGATGCGTTGCCCGGCAGCGGGGCCGCACTGCACCGCTGGTCGAACGTGCGAGGCAACATCCGCAAGCTCTCGTGCGGCTGGGACACCGTGGACGGATGCAGCGTGGTGTTCGGCGAAGGCTGCGACTTCAAGACGGACTGGTTGGACATCGCCGGTTCGAATGCCGTGGTCTCCATCACCAATGACGCATTCGTAACGGTGGGCAATGAACTCCGTTTCGTGGAAGGGAACGCCACGCAACTGTCGCTGGATGGTGGTCGCCTGAGGTTGCCGGTTCTTGGTGTGCCCAACGCCAGCAATCAGCATCTCAGTCTACGTCCGTTGCTCTTCAACGGCACGGTGGTCGAGGCTGCCCGCAACACAGACTTTTTCATCGCGCTGTCCGAAGAGTCGGTCGATCCGTTGATCTGCAATGGCGGTGCGATTATCGATACGGCGGACTATGAGGTCGCGATCCGCGGCAAAGGTTTCGCGCAGGCGCCGGATTCGACCGGTGCGCTGGTCAAACAGGGCGCCGGCACGCTCAAGATCGCGGCTCCCATGACCTATACGGGGCCGACGCTGGTCTCTAACGGCACGTTGCGTCTCGACTTCGCTCTGGCCAGTCCCTCAAACGCGCTGGTCAATCTGCTCGCGCCTGAAAGCGCGGTCACGGTCTCGGCCGGCGCGGCCTTCGAGGTTGTCGGCGCGACCAACGAACTCGGCGAAGTGCAGCACCGGCAGACGCTGCACCGGCTGGTGAGCGAGGATGCGGAAGGCACGAACCTGCGCGTGACCGACGCCGAGTTGGTGGTCAACACGCTGGAAGGAACGTGGCGCAAGCTTGGGCAGGGGACGTTCGCCCTGACAGATTGCCCGGAGAACAGCACGCCGTTTACCGGCGCACTTACCGTCAGCGAAGGTCTTTTCGCGGTTCGCGGCGCACGGACCTATGCCACGGTCAACGTGCCGTATGCCGGCTTCGAAAGCAACCCGTTGCTGCCGGAGACGGGGGGGCAGGGAGTGAAGGACGCACGCGGCGCGAAGGCCACCGGCTGCCCGGGCTGGACATTCAACACCGATGATGCCGGCTATCAGCGCAACGGCAGTTATTTCGCGGCCACAGCGTTGGCATACGCGCCGGAGGGGGTCCAGACCGCTTATGTGCGCAGAAACGGTTCCATGCAGGTGGTGCTCAACTTCCCCGTGGACGGCACCTATACCCTGACCTTCGCCTACTGCCCGCGCTATAACGCCGGGACCTGGTACACGAATCATGTGGTTTACGTGCAATTGGCGGATGCGGTGTGCGGCAGCGTGACCGTGACGGAACGCGGTTTCCTCACGGCGGCGATACCGCTGGTCCATGTCACGGCCGGTACGCACATCCTGAAGTTCCAAGGGTCTACGGAGTTGATTCCGCAGGGCGATCCGTGCTCGTTGATCGATGATATACGGATCAGCGGAGTCTCTGAAATCGCAGCCCTGCAAGCGCTGTCCAGCGACGAGTCGTCACTCACGATCGAGACTGGCGCGCGTGTGGAGTTGGACTATCCGGGCATGTTCGTTGTGGGTGATCTGGTGATCAACGGCGTGCGCTATGTCGGTGGGCAGTACGGCGCATTGACGCACCCCGAAGTGTTCAGCGGGACGGGCGTGGTGAAGTCGAAGTCGCCCGGCACCTTGATTCTCCTGAAATAGCGCGGCGCGTTTTTGAGATTCCGGATTTACACGGGCAGTAGATTGGGTTAAACTGGGACCCAATACGATTCAATATGTCTAACAGGTGGCAGTACCGTGACCGGTGCGGCCAGGAGGAAAGGAAACGACCATGAAACAGATGATTTCGATGCGCTCAGTGTTGACCGGCCTGGTGGCTGTCGGAGTGGGTGCAGGACTGATGGGTTTAACTGCGGGCTGCACGAGCCCGTGTTGTGGATACAAAAAGGAGACAACACAAATGAGGAACGAGGATTTTTACAAGGACGGGAAATTCGATGTGGCCAAGGCCAAGCAGGCGTATTACGATTTGATGGAGAAGTTCAATGTGCCTGTCTATGCCGAACTGAAGCGTCCGGATGGACCGTTCTGGGCGATTGATTTCGGCAAGGGCGATTTTACGGCGCTCGGTATGGGCGGCGTGATCTGGTGCAATGAGAAGGCGGAGGGGTATTTCGGCCACGACATCTATCTGTTGCCCGGACAGAGCATCGCCGAGCATCGCCATCTGCCCACGAAGGACGCGGACGGCAAGACCATCCGCTGCAAGATCGAGAGCTGGCAGGTGCGTAACGGTTATGTGTACGGGTTCAGCGAGGTTGGCGAGCCGAACCTCGATCAGTTCCCCGAGGCCAAGGCCATGCTGTCCAAGTTGCAGATCCCGCACCTCAAGTGCGTGCATGTCGAGAAGTGGGAGGCGGACGGCAAGGTGTACAAGCTGGCCGGTCCTGAGACTTGGCACTTCATGCAGGCGGGTAAAGATGGGGCGATTGTCACCGAGTACGCGACTTTCCACGACAGCGCTGGACTGCGCTTCACGGTGCCGGGTGCCGCGCTGTAGGGTTTGAAACGAGACGAAACACGAAAAGCAAGGGAGAAATAAAATGACGTACAATCACACAGGCATTCCGGTGTTTGAAAAGCAGGACGACATGTCCTTTATCGAGCCGCTGAAGGTGTGGATCACCGACGCCAGCAAGCATCCGTACAAGATCGAGTTCCTCTATTTTGAGCCGGACAGTCCGATGGCGGCGGCGATTCAGGAGGAAGCGCATGTGGCCTACGTCGTCGATGACATCGAAAAGGCGTTGCAAGGCAAGAGCGTGCTCTGGCCGGTCACCACGTTCCCGACGATGAAAATCGCGTTCGTGTATGACGGCGGTATACCGGTCGAATATGTGCAATTGGTGTAAGGGAGTTTAATCATGGCGATGAAGAAGTTTATCAATGATCCGGCGAATCTGACCAAGGAATTGCTGGAAGGGCTGGTCTTGTGCTACAAGGGCAGAGTCAAACTCGTGAGCGACAGGATCGTGATGCGCGCCACGCCGAAAGACGAGAGCAAGGTCGCGATCGTCACGCTGGGCGGCTCCGGACATGAGCCCGCGCTCAGCGGGTATGTGGGCGAAGGCATGCTGGACGCGAGTGTGGTGGGCGACGTTTTTGCCGCGCCGGGCGCGCCCAAGCTGCTCGAAGCGCTGCGCCTGCTCAAGCGCGATGCGGGCATTGTGCTGGTTACGCTGAACCACGCCGGCGACCGCATGAGCGCCTCCAAGGCGTTGCGCGACGCAGAGAAGGAGGGTATCAAGGTCCGCGAGATCGTGACGCACGATGACATCAGCGCCGGCATTGATGCCGACCCAGAAGACAAGCGTGGCCTGGCGGGCTGCGTCCCGCTCTACAAGGTGATCGGCGCGGCGGCAGAGGCAGGTAAGAGCCTTGAAGAGATCGTGGACATCGGCGAGCGCTTCAACCGTCAGGTGGCGACGTTGGCGGTGGCCATGACCGGCTGCACGCATCCGCAAAACGGCGAGCCGATCACGGTGTTGCCGGATGATGAGATGGAAATCGGCATGGGCCAGCACGGCGAGGCAGGTGGAGGCCGCACCAAGATTCTCACGGCCGACGAGACTGCCGCCCGCATGATCGCGCTGCTGATGCAGGCGACCGGCGTCAAGGCTGGCGATACGGCTCTGTTGATCATCAACGGCGTCGGTGCGACCACGCTGATGGAAATGCTGATCGTCTACCGCAAAGCCGCGCAGATTCTTGCCGACAAGGGCATCAATGTTACGTCCGGTGCTTGCGGAGAGTATTTGACCGTGCAGGAGATGGGCGGTTTCCAGATGATCCTGTGCAAGCTCGATGCGGATCACCGGGAGTATCTCAGCGCGCCCGCCCGTACGCCGTACTGGAACGCCTGAGTCCGAACCCCGTAACGAGTGACAGACATGACGCTGACGCTTCAGATGTTCAAGGAGATGATCGCGGCGGCCGGCGAGGCGATCCGCGCGGAGGAGAAGCGTTTCTCCGAGTTGGACGCCGCTGCCGGCGGCGACGGCGATCACGGGACGGCCATCGTAACGGCCTTTCAGGCAATGGAGAAAGCCGAGGGCGCGGACTTCAAAAGCTACCTCAAGTCGCTGAGCGAGACCCTGCAGAATGAGGCTTGCGGCTCGACCAGCACGCTGTACGGTTCTTGGTTGCAGGGCATGAGTGACACCGCGCCGGCAGGCGCGACGGAACTCAATGCCGCAACGCTGGCCAAGGTCTTCAACGGTGGACTTGAGGAACTGGGGTATGTCACGCCCGCCCGTATCGGCGGCAAGACGCTGATGGATGCGCTGATTCCCGCGACCGAAGCGCTGCTGGCCGCCCACTCTCAAGGCATCGTAACGATGTTCGAGTGGGCGGCTGCGGCCGCAGAGCAGGGGGCGGAAGCTACTTGCGAGATGCGCGCCAAATTCGGGCGCGCGAAAAATCTCGGCGAGCGTTCAATCGGCCCGCGCGATGCCGGCGCGGCTTCGATGGCCTGCATTTTCGCGTCCTTCGCGAAGTCGATCAAGGCAGCATGTTGAAAAGGAGAGAACCATGGCAGATTTAGATGATATCCGCGACGGCAAGGAGTATGGGGTCGGCGTGGAACAATGTACCGACGGCTTTTTTCTTAAGGGGTCGAACAATCTCGACTGGGGTATGAAGGACCGCTTGAGCCGGATTTTCAACCCGGCCACAGGGCGTACTGTGATGCTGGCCTTCGATCACGGCTTCATCATGGGGCCGACCTCGGGCGTCGAGCGCATCGATCTCAGCATCGCGCCGTTGATTGAGTATGCGGATTGCTTGATGTGTACGCGCGGCGTGCTGCGCTCGTTGGTGCCGCCAACCAGCCGCAAGCCGATTTGTCTGCGCGCGGATGCCGGCACCTCGATTCTGACCGAACTCAACCACAACGTGGTGATCGACATTCAGGACGCGGTGAAGGTCAACGCTTCGGCTATTGCGGTGATGGTGTCGGTCGGTGATGCCGCCACCGAGGCCGAGACCGTGGCGAACCTCTATCAGGCGGTCGATGACGGCCAGGCCTACGGCATTCCGGTGATGGGCGTGACGGCGGTCGGCAAGGACATGGCGCGTGACGCGCGTTACTTCGGGCTGGCCTCGCGGCTGTGCGCGGAGAATGGCGCAAACATCGTGAAAACCTACTACACCGAAGGCTTTGAAAAAGTCGTGGCCTGTTGCCCGGTGCCGATCGTGATCGCGGGCGGCAAGAAGTTGCCCGAGTTGGAGGCGCTGGATTTGGCTTACCGGGCGATCCAGAGCGGCGCCGCCGGTGTGGATATGGGGCGCAACGTCTTCCAGTCGGAAAAGCCTGCGGCAATGATCCAGGCGGTCGGGGCGGTCGTTCACCAGGGGCTCAAGCCGGCCGAAGCGTTTCAGATGTTCAATGATCTGAAATAGATCCGTCGGCTGGATCGAGAACCCCGCAACGGCGGGTTCTTGTATGCATATTCTCCAGATCCTTCCGGCGCTCGACGAGGGCGGTGTGGAACGCGGCACGGTCGAGCTTAATCGCGAGTTCGTCCGGCGCGGCCACGTCAGCACCGTAATATCGAGCGGCGGAAGGATGGTGCCGACCGTAGAACGTGAGGGCGGTCGGCATGTGACGCTGGAGGTCAAATCGAAGAATCCTCTCACCGCCCTGTCGCGCGCCGCAGCGTTGCGGCGCGTGCTTGTGGCGATTCAACCGGACCTCATCCATTTCCGTAGTCGGGTGCCAGGCTGGCTTGTGCGTCTTGCCAACCGTTCGTTGCACATGCCCGTGGTCTCCACCGTACACGGCTTCAACAGCGTGAGCGCCTATAGCCGCATCATGACTACGGGCGAGCGTGTGATCTGTCCCAGCACTGCTGTTCTTGACTTTGTCCGCGCTCACTACGGCACGCCGGACGAGCGACTCCGCTTGATTCCGCGCGGCATCGATCCGCAGCGTTTCGACCCGGTGCGGACCGATGCGGCGTTCATGGCCGACTTTCGGCGTCGTTTCGAGTTGGAGGGCCGTTTTGTGGTGTTGGGTGTCGGTCGTATCACGCAGCTCAAAGGATATGACGTGCTGATCGACGCCACGGCTGCGGTGCGCGAACGCCTGCCGACCATCAAGACTGTGATCGTCGGTGGCGTCGAGCCCGCACGCGCCGACTACGCGCAATCCCTGCATGAGCGGGTACGTCGTCTGGGGCTTGATGAGCATGTGGTGTTTGCCGGCAGCCAGAGCCAGGTCGCCGAAATCTACGCCTGCGCCCATGTTTTGGTGTCGGGCAATCAAACCAAACCCGAAGCCTTCGGCCGCTCGATGGCTGAGGCGCTGGCGATGGGCTGTCCGGTGATTGCTACCCGTTTCGGTGGTGCGCTCGACATCGTGCGCGAAGGGGTCAACGGCTGGCTGGTCGAGCCGGGCGACGCTGCTCAACTTGCCGACCGGTTGGTCGAAGCCTCGCGTCACACGCTGACCGGGCTCCGCGAAGATGCGCTTGCGCGTTTTTCGCTCGCCCAGATGGTGGAAAAAACTTTGGCTGTTTATGAGGAGGTGCTGGCCGCGCGCCGCACCGAATGACGAATGAAAAAAGGAGAACCTTGATGAACACGATGCTGTCGAGAACACGGTTGCTGGCCGTCGCGCTAGCTATGCTAGGCGCGCTTACCGCGCTGGCCGCGGATATTCCGCTTGATCCGAATCTGGTGGCGCTCTTTGCCGATTTACATGTGACGATGGACAACAAAAACCAGCATCAGCGCGCGGGTTTGGAGCGCTGTGTGCGCGAGGTGCTGGCGCTCAACCCGCGCCCCGCAAACGTGCTGTTCTATGGTGACCTCTCGATTGATCGCGGCGCCACCAACGACTACCGCATGCTCAGGACGCTGGTCAAACCGCTCGACGACGCTGGCGTCCGCTGGCATGCCGCATTTGGCAACCACGACCGGCGCGCGCCGTTCTTCGCCATTTTCCCGGAGTGCGCCGCCGCGTCACTCGTGCCGGATCGGTTGGTGTCGTTGGTTGAAACGCCGCATGCCGATTTCGTGCTGTTGGACTCCTGCCTCGAAGGCCCGGTGCACGGTGGCTTGGACGACGCGCAGCGCGCTTGGTTGCGGACCGTATTGAGCGGACGCAGCAAGCCGGTTTTTGTCGGCGCTCACCACCCGCTTCATGAGACCGGCATCGCCGCACTACTCGCGGCCACGCCCGCCTGTAAAGGATATGTGTACGGCCACAACCACAATTGGCTGCAGCAGGAGACCAACGGCGTGCAGACCCTGTGCTTACCCTCCACCGGGCACTGGGGCGATATCGGCTATGTTCTGGTGCGCCTCTCAGCGGATGAGGCGGTCTTCTCGCTCAAACAGCACGATTATTACAGGCCGCGTCCGGCTGCGACGCCCGAGCAAGCTAAGCCCGAATGGGCCGCGCGCACGAAGCGCAACGACGGCAGCCAGTGGCGCGTGCCGCTCAAAGGCGAGGAGAGCGGCTTCGTGCCGCTCTTCAACGGACGCGACCTCACCGGTTGGGTGCCGTGCAACATCGCGCCGGAAAC
>JAKJHA010000276.1 GCA_022704125.1 Verrucomicrobiota bacterium
GCAGCCCCGCCCAGACCGCGCGCCAAAACCGGCACACCGTGATCCAGCACCGCCAAATCCCACGAACCGTCCGGATCCATCAACACCACGCGCCGACCGGGACGCATCAGTTGGCAGGGGCCGCTCAGCGATCGCAGCCAGCCTAGCATGGCAACATCCGTGCGAACCGCCTGCAGGCGCGCTTCGTCCAGCGCTGCGCCCAACTCTTCAAAAACCGCAGCCGGCAGGGCAGCGGCAAAAACCCAAAGATGCGACTCGGTCTCGCTCAATATCTCACAGCCGACCGCCAGTTCCTCGCCGGGGAAGGGGGAAAGCTTGTCCATCTGCAACGCTACGGCGTCCACCACATCGTCGCGGACTTCCAGCGGCATCTTGAACACGCGCACCAACACTTGGGAAAGCGGCAGCGCCAACACGATATCACGCGCTCCCAGCGCCGAACGGGCCGCCACCAGCGCCCGCGTCAGCGGCTTGTCGCTCTCGACCACGATCTCGTCCGCGACCGCAAGAGACACGGCCGCATCGATCTCATTTTCGTCAGCCGTCGCTTCGGCATCGGGCGTCTCCAGCGGCCAGACGCCCCCGCCGGCACGCGTCCAGCCGTCACGTCCGCGCGGGGCGAACTTCACGCCCCTCAGCACGCCGCCTTCCGCCAACAACGCTATGACATCACTTTTCGTCATACCAACTATGCACTTAGCCTACGGATCTTCACGCCAACGCAGATAACGCACCCGGCTACCCTCGACAATCGCCACCGCCTTAATCTGGTGCGAGATGCCTCCCGCCTCGCCCGTCACCGCGATTTCAAAATACTTCTGGGGCGCATAAGCCAAAAAAGGCTCTGCCTCGCTCGGGACACCGCCGGGAATGCGCATGTTCAGATCGTTCCAGTCCTTAAACAGCAAGCTTTCGGCCGACGCATCTCCTGATGTGGTCCGGTTGGCGCCAGTCCTCCGCTCCTCTATGATCGCATTCGCCAACAAACTGTCGCCATCGATGCCCGGCACTGTCAACAACACCTCTAGCTCAGCGGAATTGACATTGATCTTAACAGTTTCCCCATAGATGTCAAAAAAAGCCTTAAGTCCAAATTGGATGCGGACCTGCGTCTTCTTATTTTTCTCCTCCGGGTTCAAGATGCCGCCGTTGAAAATAGCGGGCCGATCACGGATGCCCCTGATCATTTCTATCTCGGCGACCGAGGAGATCGGTCCGTTCCGAACCTTATACGGCTTGTCGAGATCGTTGTAATACTCGTCCTCTGCGCCGCTCCGACCGGTGATGGTGCTGTCAGCGTCCAACCAATCATACCAACTGTCGACCACCTCTTCCTGATACTCCATCGGCAGCCCGATGACATTCAGGATGTTCTCCCAAATCTGGTCGGCGATATCCCCTTTGACCAGCAGATTGATCGGCCACTTATTGGCGTCGGCCGAGGTGATCTCGACCGTCACCACGCCATTTTCAGGTTTGTCCGGCTCAATGGCGTACGCATTCACCTTGGCGGAGCCATGCTGCAAGTCAAGCTTGGCCTGCAGCCACTTGTCATCTTCATCCTTGCCCGCAGCCGTCTGCTGCGAAGACGCCCCTGTGGCTGTCGTAGGCGACGTGGAGGCGGGTGTCGCATTCTTGTAGGTCAGCAACAGCATCTCGGCGATCGAAATGCCCGATTGCGTCAAATAATCCACCTGCCGCCGCTGCCGGACATAGACATTGATCTTGCCCTCCAACATGGCGTCCAACGCAAACGACATGACCAGCAATGCCAGTAGCGCAATCGTCCAGAGCGCGATAATCAGCGCCGAGCCGCTCTCCTTATCTTTCCGGTGAAAAGGGAGTCCGACGCATTTTGGAGTGCGGTGACAAGAGCCGCGCTGTGCGCGGGTCGCGGCACCGCTTTCCGGCCCGTCCGCGCCAAAGCGGCGTCGCGCGGAATACCGCTTGCCGCCGCACTCCAAATCTAGCACCGGGCAGGCGAAGCAATCGCTATCGCTATCGGTATCGCTATCGAAATCAGCGCCACGTTCGTGTTTCGTGTACGTGTACGCGAACCGCTCCGCTATGAACGTGTGCGGCAAGCCAGCGTGAATCGCGCGAACGGTGCGACTGAAACCAGAAACCCGAAACCAGAAACCAGAAAACGTCATGGCGCCATCCCTCCCCCCACCGGAGGACGTCCGCCCGGCATGATCGGTTGCTGCGGCATACCGCCCGCGCCCGGTCTTCCACCGCGCACACTCGGCTGCGGAGTTCTGCCGGGACCTGTTCCAGACTGGGTGCGCGGCGAACGCGCCGGGACCTTCTCGCCCGGTGCCGCCCCGCCTTGAACGGGATTCTGCGAGACCTCCCAAACCGGCAGTTCGATGTCGCGCGTCACCGCGACCGGATCGTCACGCTCTTTTATCGGCCGCAGATAGAGCGTGACCGACACCTTGTAAGGCAGGGCGTTAGAGGAGGTCCATTCATCTTCCCACTCGATCTCTTTAGCATTCGCCTCCGGCGGCTTCTTCAGTACTTTGCAGTCCATCCCCATCACACGCGCCGACACCAAGAAGGCCTTGACGTCCTCCTCGACATCAAAATCATCCGGCTGAAAATCGCTGGACCACGCCTTCGCCATCAACCCGCCGCCGCCTTCGCGCCCCTCGTCCTCGACATACAGCATCACGCGGTGCGGCATGTCGGCGATTTCAGCCTTGCCGTCAATCGCCTTCAGCCCGCCCACAAAAGCGCGCCCCTCCTTCATCCATGCGATTGAGTCGCGCGCCTCCGGCCCTTCTCCGCCATCGGTAAATTGAAAACCGCGCTCGTCGTCCTTCTGCACACTCTGCGAGTAATAGGCGGAACGCAGACCGGACTCGACCTGGTTCATCACATAATCGGCCTGCGACATAGCGTCCGACATCTCCATGCCCGCGTTCCAACTCTGCACCACGGCATCGAAACAATAAAACGAGAGGATCATCATGATCGCGAGGATCATGATCGCCATGATCAGTTCAAGCAGGGTAAACCCCGAACGGGTGTCCTGTGCCTTCCCCTGAACTTGATCATTGAGCGTTGAGCGTTGAAAGTTGAAAGTTTTCCCCTCGTTCATAGCTTGCGAGCTGAAAGTCGAACGTTGCAAGTTGAGCGTTCTATTTCCCTTTGCGGATCAGCCGCACCAGTTCCTCGTAGTACCCCTCTTTGCCGCTGCCCCAGGAAATGCGCGTACGCAGCACATAGAGGCCATCGTCTTCTTCATTGGTCTCCAGTTCTTTCTCCTCA
>JAKJHA010000277.1 GCA_022704125.1 Verrucomicrobiota bacterium
AAACGGCCGGTCGCTCCGGGAAAACCTCAAACCTGAAACCTCAAAAAAGACATCAAAAAACCAAGCAAATCCGCATGGGTAAGGGCTAATTGTGCCTCCTATGGGATGCTAGTGACACTTTTTCAACGCGCGCGGGCTCATCCCCCGCGATGGTGTGCCGTTCAAAAGATGCGTACCTCAGGTCATACATCTTCTTGCCGCCGTAAGAGAGCCAAACCGGCCCCGCGCTGAAACGGTCGCCGCCGGGTCCCTGCTTGCCCGCTCGGATCGTGACGCGGTTCAGTTTGGCGAGCCGTGCCTGATCGATGGGAAATGTGAGCACACATTCGTTGGTGGTCCCGGCCGGGATCGTGCCGAGCGGCTCGCCGTTGAAGAGAACCGGGCACGTACCGTCGACGCCCCGCACCTGCAAGGAGAGCGTCGCCGGTGCCGTCGCTTGGTACGCCTGCGGGCGTCCATTCTCCACCAAGTAGCGGACCGTAGAACGACTGACCGCCTCGCCCTGCTTCGCCGTGAAGGCCAGCACGCGGTCGCCGTCAAACGCCTGACGCGTGTCCAGCGTGCCGCACCAGCGCGACCACAATTCTTCGCGCCCGGTTTGCGTCAGTGTCACCGGCTTTTCGTCAAACACGGCGCTCATCTCCACCGCGCGGCCAAAGTCCAGCACGACGGCCTCGAATGTGATCTCGCCCTGCTGCACGCTGGTGGCCAGCGGCGAGACGAGTGAGATCGGCGTATCACCTTCGCGGCTGAAGTACGCCGTCTTTAGCGAGTTGCCTTTTACTTGAACGACGCGGAACCCTTGCGGCGTGCCGTCGATGTTCGGGCCGCTCCACCACGCGCCGCTCATCGCGCCGCTGTGATACACCGGGATGTCGCCCAAGCTCGTGGTGAATGTCCGATGCAGATGGCCACAGAATGCGCCCAGCACGCGACGGCCTTGTAGCAGCTCCGTCAACTGCTTGGCATCGCGCAGCGTCGATAGCGACTGATGGCAGAAGAGCAGGAGCGGCCGGTCGGTCGGGATCAATTTCAGGTCCGCCGCCAGCCAGGCGAGTTGGTTGGTGCCCAACCGCTCCTGATACGGCAGCGACGTACCATCCAAAGCCACGCAATGCACCCCGGCCCATGCCCACGAATAGTAGGTCGGGCCAAACACGCGGCGGTAGAGTCCCTTGCCGTAGAAGGGATGTGACTTGTCGGGATTCAGCGTGTTGAAAGCCACATGCTCATGATTGCCCGGCAGATGGAAGAGCGGCAGTTCAAAGGCCGTAGCCGCCGTGAGGTACCGATCATACTGCTCCTGCGCCTTTTCGGGCGGCACCACGTCCACGCCTCCCACCAGATCACCGGTGTTGATGGCGAAGGCAAAAGGATGGGGCAGCCGTGCGAGCTGTTTGGCGAAGGCGATCACCAGATCGGCGCGCCCGACATGCGTGTCCGTCAACTGCACGAAGGTGAACGCCTCACCTTGAGGTTTGGCCGTCAAACCGAAATCCAGCGGCTTTCCGCTTTCGGCACGCCGCCAGAACGTACCGGAGGGCGCGTGGTCGCGCGGGACCGAGATCCAGATGCAGGCGTCCGGATCGGCCGTGTCCAGCCGGAAGCGGCCCTGTGCGTCGGAAACGACAACCTGCACGCCGTCACTCACCGCCACCCCGGCGATCCCGGGCTCGGCGGCGTCGGCCGTACCGTTACCGTTTGTATCGAGAAACACCCTGCCTTCCGCGCCGCAGGCCATGCGGGCACAGAACACCAAGGCAAACAACACACCCATGCTTCGTACGAGATTCCGCATCTGGACTCCTCTCCGGTTAAGTTCCCCGTGGTCAGTGCCGATTATGTGAGAGGGGGGAGAGAATGGTCAAGCCTCAAAGTAAAATAGGCGAATTTCAAAGGGACGCCGCCCCTCCGCGCGTGGCGCGGAAGGCGGCTCGCGCGGACGCTCGCCCTCCCGATCTATGATCCGGCTTGCGAAGCGCCGGGAGGGTCAAGCGTCTGCTTGGCCGGCGGCGGTCACGACGTCATCCCGTAAAAATCTCTGCGTCTCCGCGTCTCTGCGTTATCAAGAGGAGCAACGCTAGTTGTGGCCGGTTCAGTAACTGGCCGTGGTTGGAGCCCTCCTTACTTCGGCCCAAACTCCAAATGGTACAGGAGTTTCTTCCCAAAATTCGTCCAAAACGATGGGATGTCGGTATGATCGGTTTACTTGCGTACGGATTCACTTTCCGTTTCGGCAGTTCCTTTTTCTTTTGTGTGATCGACCTGCCGAGTCGAGACGACCTTGCCTTCCTTGATCTCCAGAAAGATGTCGATCTCCCGTTTTTCGCTGAATCCCATGCCGCCCATGAGGACCTTGCCCCTGCCAATGCGAAGAGTCCCGGAGAACCAGGTCGCCTTGACGGGCGATTTCCACTGCGGGTTGACCTTGTCGAGCGGAATGGCTCCGGTTCGGGGATGTCCCTCCCGAAGAGCAACGAGGTACAGTTCGTCGTTCTCAATCTTCCATGTGCCGACATAGCCGCGCCAACAGGCTGTAGAGGGCGGCCTCTTATTAATAAACACTTTTGGACTGCCTGCCGGGAAGAGTGATTCGAGTGGGGTTGTGTAGAGGTCATTGGTGGTGCCGCCGTATACCAGTACCTCTGGAACTTGGGATGTAGCGAATGCCGCGCTCCCTACCGTACAAAACAGGGCTGCTATCACAATCTTTTTCATTTTTACCCCCAACGTTGGGTGTCGTCGATGGCTAGACATGATCATCCATTATCATTTGCTTGAGCCAAAAGACTTTCGGCGGTTTCAGCATCTTTGGTTCTAACCATAAGACGTACGCCAGTTGTCGTTTGCAAATAGGGGCGCATCCCACCGCAATCATCCTTAGCGATGAGGGCATCGATGCCCGCCATCCCAAGTTTCATCCTGGCCGTCTCCGCCTCAATCTCGCTTGGATAGGTCGCAACGCAAATGGGTTCGTCATTTTGCATGTTGTTGTCCTCCTATTTGCCGATGCACCACAGATGCTTTTCGCCACGCAGCAACAACCGATTTCTCAGCAATACCGGCGATGCCACGAAAACATCGTCAAACTTCGTCTGGTTCAATACGGTAAGGCCGTCGTCTTTGACGCGGCAGACATAGACATCGCCCTCTTCGCGGCACAGGTAGAGCGTGTCGCCCGCCAACACCGGCGAGCTGTAAAAGACCCCTTTGCCTTTGGGCAGCATGGTCGACCACAGCTCGTTGCCGGTTTCCAGATCCAGGCACCACA
>JAKJHA010000278.1 GCA_022704125.1 Verrucomicrobiota bacterium
GCGGCGGAACGACAGGCATGGGAGCGGCGGTGGCGGCGGCACATGCCGGGGCGCACACGGCGCTCATTCAGGACCGGCCTGTTCTGGGCGGTAACGCATCGTCCGAACTGCGGATAGGCATTCAGGGCGCGGCGCATCTGCATCCCAATGCGCGTGAAACGGGCTTCATCGAGGAAGCGAGGCTGATTCGTTCGCGGATGTCGCAGGGCGGAAAAAAGGCGTCCATCTCGGCGGCCTACCTTGAGCAGGTGCGCGGCGAGCAGAAGCTAGAGCTGTTTCTAAACCGGCGCGTGGTGGAAGTTGAGAAGACGGCGGAGAATATCATCACGGGCGTTGTGGCGGTGGATACGCTGACCGGCGCACGGGTGCGCTATCGGGCGAAGATCTTCATCGATGCGACGGGAGACGGCTGGGTCGGTTATTACGCGGGGGTCCCCTACCGTTTCGGGCGCGAAGGCCAGTCCGAGTTCGGCGAAAAGGAGGCGCCCGAGCAGCCTGACCGCACCACGATGAGCGGCATGTTGGCGACTGAAGGATTCTCGTGCTTCGGCTACAGCGACATGGGACATCCCGTGGACTACGTCACACCGGACTGGGCGAAAGATGCCCTGCCTGCGGGATGGTCGCGCAAATATCCGCGCCGTCTGCGCGTGCATGACGGCTTCGGGCCGTCGTGGCGGATGGCGCATCCCGGCATAGTTGATGATTTCGAAGACCCCGAGAACGCGCGCGATGAGCTGGTACGTCTTTCGTTCGCCTACTTCGGCTGGGGCAAGAACGAGTGGGAGCATCGGGACCTGCTGAAAAATTTTGCACTTACAGACATGCCCTACGGGGTCGCTCGGCGCGAGACGTTGCGGCTCATGGGCGACTATATCCTGACCGGGAACGACCAGAAGGCGGCGACGGTCTTCCCCGACCGCATCTCCTACGGCGGCTGGTCGATGGACACGCACGATCCGCTCGGGCTTGCGAATCCGAAGGGGAACGGTTACTGGAAGCACACTCCCGTGCTGCCGATCTACACGATCCCCTACCGGGTCCTCTACAATCCGGCTTTCAGCAACCTCTTCTTTGCGGGACGCTGCTCGAGCGTCTCACACATGGCGCTCGGTTCCGTGCGCGTGATGTCCACGCTGGCCACGCTCGGACAGGTGTGCGGCACGGCTGCCGCGATGTGCTTGCAGTATGGCGAGACGCCGAAGTCACTGGGATTGAATCGGCTCAAGGAACTCCAGCAACGGCTTCTGCGGGACGATCTTTACATTCCCGGCGTAAAGAACGAGGACCCGCGCGACCACGCGCGCCGGGCGACAGTGACGGCGACGAGTTCGCAGCCGCGTCTCTATTTCCAAGAATCTCCATCCGTGCAGTGGTACATCACGAATAATTATAGTTGTATCTTCCAGAACAAAAGGGATAGGGACCGTGAAGGCTGGCTGTATGCCGAGGGCGCTTCGCCACAGGCCGTGATTGACGGGACAAGCCGTATCGTGAATGACGAGGCACACGGGTGGGTCTCGGATGCGGCCGCCGCTCTACCGCAGACGATCACTTTAACGTGGGAAAAACCGGTCGAGGCGCAGCAGGTGCGCATTACGTTCAACAGCGACCTAATGCCGACGCACCCTGCGGTAATGCCGCGAGCCCTTGTGAAAAGCTATACGGTGGAGGTGAGAACGGGCGGGGCATGGACAGAGATCGCGTCGGAAGATGAGAACTGGCGGCGGCTTGCCGTTCACTCGTTCGACCGCCGCACAATCGATGCATTGCGCATCATGTGCCGTTCGACATGGGGTGATCCTTCAGCCCAGATTTTTGATATCCGCGTCTACTGATGTGAAACAACATCGTTCACGAAGTTCTCCAAAATGAAGAACGCCAAGGGCTGGCGCCACAAAGCTGCCCTCTGCCATGTCAGAGGCTCTTGAAAAACCCTCATGGCATGGGCGTCCCGCCCATGAAACACGGGCAAGATGCCCGTGCCACTTGAAAGTTGAACGTTCTGTGGCCCCCCCGCAACCATACAAAAAACTCCTAAATCCTAACTCCTAAATGTCAACTCCGCGCACAACGCGCACAGCGCGGTAGCGCGGCTGTGCGCGAAAACCTGCCTTGTCCAATTCCGCGCATGAGGTTATCATGCGCGGTACTTGACTTGATCGCTCTGGAGAGAACCAATGAAAACCCTCCAACTCATCCAACAACACGCGCTGAGCATCCCCATGACCTTCAGGACGCATGTCCCGGCGTCGGCATTGATCTGATCCGCAAAGTGTTAAAGCGACTAAAAGGCTCAAGCGTCGAGTGCCTTGGACGTGGCCCGGCTGCCCGCTGGAGAAAGTTGAATTAGGTATTACCTGTTCAAATGGGTACTGGATTGGGTACTGTTTGATCGATCCGCCGACATCTGGCGGAAATCAGTAACGCCGCCGCACAGTCGGGATCAGGATGACAGGAACTGCGTGTAATCGGTTGGTGACAGGGGGATGAGCATCCTCTCGAGTACACCGGCCCAAAGGGCCGGATGCACCATAGCCCGGGGCAAGCGCAGCGCAGCCCCGGGTAACGTCACCTCGCATCCTCGTGCCCTGAAGGGGCACTTCAACCCCGCGTCCGACCGTTTTTTGAAGTGACCTTTCGGGCCACGGCACCACTCTCTCCGCGCCCCGGAAACGCTCAACTCTCAACGTTCAACTTTCAACGCGCAAAAAGCGGCGTCGCGCGGAATACCGCTTGCCGCCGCACTCCAAATCCTCGCGCCAGGCTTACATACGAGACTCTTGAAAACCCCTCGTGGCATGGGCGTCCCCGCCCATGAAACACGGGCAAGATGCCCGTGCCACATCTGCATTTTACTTGAACGTTGAGCGTTATTACCTATTTGATCACTTTGCGCAGGCGTTGCATGGCTTCTTCGACCGCCTCGCGGCTGTTGAAGGCGCTGATGCGGATGAAGCCCTCGCCGCAACGGCCGAAGCCCGCGCCGGGCGTGGTGACCACTTGTGCGCGTTTCAGCAACTTGTCGAAGAACTTCCAAGAGTCCTTGCCGACGTTGACCCAGATGTAAGGGCTGTTCTCACCGCCGGTCATCGCGAAGCCGAGGTCGGCCAGCGTGTCACGGATCAGCGCGGCGTTGCCGAGATAGAAGTCGGTCAGCGCGCGTGTCTGTACCTTGCCCTCCGGCGAGTAGACGGCCTCGGCCGCGCGCTGGATCGGGTACGAAACACCGTTGAACTTGGTGGTGTGGCGGCGGTTCCAC
>JAKJHA010000279.1 GCA_022704125.1 Verrucomicrobiota bacterium
GCGCCCGCCGTGGCACAGGTCTGGCGTACGGCGGTTGACCCGTTCCTCGGCCAGCTCAGCTATGTCCGCGTGATCTCCGGTACGCTAACCACCGGTATGAGCGTGCAAAACACTTCTACCGACACCAAGGAGGGCATTTCCTCCATGATCTACGTGGTCGGCAAGAAGCAGACGCCCGTCACCAAGGCCGTCCCCGGCGACATCGTGGCGATCCCCAAATTCAAGAACACCAAGACCGGCAACACCCTCGCTGCCGCCGGATCGACGGTGCGCCTGCCGGATATCGACCTGCCGCAACCGGTCATGTTCATGGCGGTTGAAGCCAAGACTCAGGCCGACGAAGACAAACTCTCGACCGCAATCCATCGTCTGCTTGACAGCGATCCCACCCTGCACTACGAAAAGCAGCCTGAAACCAAGCAGGCGCTGCTGAAGGGCCTCGGCGATGTGCATCTCGACGTCGCAGTCGCTTTGATGAAGTCGCAGACGAACGTGAATGTCACCCTGTCGACGCCCAAGGTGCCTTACCGCGAGTCCATTACCGCCGCGGGTGAAGGCCACTACCGCCACAAAAAGCAGTCGGGCGGCGCCGGACAGTTCGGCGAGGTCTACCTGCGCATCTTCCCGCGCCGCGAGGACGAGGAGGGCGAGTGGTTTGTCGATAAGACCGTGGGCGGCTCGATTCCGGGTAACTTCATCCCCGCCGTGCTCAAGGGCGTGGAAGAGGGCAAGCTGGCCGGTGCGGTTGCCGGCTATCCGGTGCAGAACGTCAACGTCGAGGTTTACGACGGGTCCTACCATCCGGTCGACTCCAAGGAAATCGCCTTCAAGATCGCCGGTATGCGCGCTTTCCGTGACGCCATGACCAAAGCCAAGCCCGTGCTGCTTGAGCCGATCATGCGTCTGAAAATCACGATCCCAGAGGCCTTCATGGGCGCCATCAGCGGCGACATGCCGAATAAGCGTGGTCGCGTGTTGGGCATGGACGCTGAGGAGGGCACGCAGGTGATCTCGGCCGAGGCACCGCTCGCCGAGCTCTTCAAATACGCGGCGGAACTGCGTTCCCTCACCGGTGGTCAGGGAGCCTTCACGCTGGAGTTTGACCGCTACGATATTGTACCCTCCAACGTAGCGCAGAAGGTCATCGCCGAAGCGGCCAAGGACCGCAAGGACGACGACGAGGACTGAGCGTATCCAAGGAGGATTTAGGAGTTAGGAGTTAGGAGTTTCCATTTCTGAGTTCTACGTTATGCGTTAAAAACCCCCAACGTTCAACTCGCAAGTTATAGGCAAGGATTTATAGCTGCCGAGCCAAAACTCCTAAATCCCAAATCCCAAATCCTAAATCCTAAATCCTAAATTCAAATATCCGCCTGTCCCTTCCGGCTACGGACTCACGCGCCGCGCCGAAAGAGATACAGCCAGTTGGCCGCCGCCAGTATGATGGCGGCCAACAGCAGTAGCCTTCGTTCACCCGCAGATATCCGCAACGTCAGGCGTCTGCCACAAACCAGCAGCAGACTATGGACGGCACCGGCGACCGTCCCCGCCGTCAGCAGCGCGCTCACAAGCGGCTGCTGACGGAATGCTTCGATCACGTCACCGGCCGCCAGCGCCGCGCACGCGCGCGTGCCGCCACAGGTCAGACAGGGCAGACCGGTCCAGCGGCGAAAGAGACAAAGCTGCACTCCAGCGGCATCCAGTACGGCTACACCCAGTGCGATCAGAAGGACGACTCCTAGGAACGTCAGCCACCGCGGAAAATCTTCCGGAGCCGCTTGCCGAAACTCAAGCCGCATGCCGCATTCTCCTTGCACCTCCACACCAGTGTATGCTGTCCCGACGCCACGTCATCCACTACGAAGCGTCCGCCTTCCACCTGCGCCGCCACCTTCTTGCCGTCCACCCGGAGCGTCGCGCCTTCACGCCACGGCAATTCGACGCGCGCGGTCGTATTGACAGGCACCTCCACCGTCACGCTGTACTGCGTTCCGGGCTTTTGGCGCACGCCCACCCGCACCGTGCCCCGCACGGTCGGCACATAACCTTCGATCGCTTCCAACGAGCCGACCTGCGGACGGATCAGTATTTTGCCGAACCCGGCCTCCAACGGCCGCACGCCCATCACGTAACGCGGAATAATGTTCACGGGCACCGCGCCCCAAGCGTGGTTCCAGTCTAGGTTCGGCTTGTACATGATGTCCCATGCTTCGAGCGTGATGGTTGAACCTGCCTTCATCATATTGACCCAGCCGCGCAGTTCGTCGCGCGTCATCAGGTGGATCGCGGTATCATCCTGATCAGCCTCGAAGAGCGCCTCGAGCAGATACTGCGTACCGTACACGCTGCACGCCATGCCGCGCGAAACAACGAAGCGCGTCACCCGCCCGCGTTCAGCCTCTGGAACCAAGCCGAATGCCAAGGGCAGCATGTTGGCGTGCAGCGAGGCGTGGGTAGCGCCTTCGCCATCCACGTAGCAACCACGCTCGGCATTGAAGAAGAGCGCGTTGAACGCCTTGACGGTGCGTTCGTATTTCGCGCGGTACGCTTCGGCATCTGCCGTCTTGTCCAGCGCTGCGGCCATCTCTGCCATCTGACGCAGGTTCAGACAGTAAAAGGCGTTGACCACCGCATTGACCGGCTTGAACACAAACCCGTCACGCTCGCCGACCGGCCAGTCCGTGATATCGCGCAGCCCGCTTTCCACCGGCGCGGAGGGACCGCCGGTCACCAGCAGACCATCGCTTTCGCGCGCGCAGAACTCCAGCGTCTTTTTGGCTTTGAGACTGTCATACATACGCTCCAGCGACTCCGTGTTGCCGGTGTACATCCAATCCGCCCACGCCATCATCACCGAATGCTGCTTCCATTCGGTCGGCCATGTCGGATGCGCCATCAGATACTCATGGCTGTAGCGCGCCATCGTGAATTCGCGGTCGGTGCAGTAGTGGCAGAGCTGATTGATATAGGCATCGGCTTCGTACGGGATGCGTTCGCGATCGCCGTCCACATACACGCCCGTAAAACTCGTGGCCTTGATGCTGTATTTGCAGAAATCGAACACGCGGTCGAGCACATCATCGCTCGAAACAAAACGGGCCGCCTCCATGTCGAACGGATAGAACACCGCGATCTGGCGAATCGTGTCGGCCGTCATCGTGTACGGACACTCCTCAATCTCAACATAGCGGAACGGCATCACCACACCGAGATCAGGCGGCAGCAGAATCGCCGCGCCCTCTTTGCCGCC
>JAKJHA010000280.1 GCA_022704125.1 Verrucomicrobiota bacterium
CGTAATCCTTCATGAAGGCGAATCGCTCAAACCGTTTGTACTCGGGCTCACGTTGTTTGGTTGTGATCATCGCGCCGCGCAACAGGCTGCGCTGGGGGAGCGGAGTGCGTTGACGGTCTAGATCGAGCGTGATGCCTGAACAAAGCTCCAGCGTCATATTCGCCGGACCGGACGCATTGCCGAACACATCGGGGGGGGGAAGTTACGGCAAGCGAACCTTCGACTACCCGCAAGGTGCCGCCTGCGACGGCCGCTGAACCGTTCGCATTGAACTTGATCTCGCCTGCGGCATAGATCGTAAGTGTACCGCTGCCCGATTTTGCAAGCACAGCCCCCTTAAAGAACAGGTTTGAGACGGGCGTTGTCACCACGACATCGGCAGGCATTTCCAAATGACCGGTGGCTCCTTCCGCCACGCCGAACGGCCGTTTGAGTAATGTGCAGGTTGTTGTCAGTCGAACACGGGCATCGTTGGAAAGGGTGACAGCGGCTCCGCCGTCTCCTGAGCCGAAATAGGCATCTGTGGGCGCTTCAAGGACACCGCCATTCACATGCGTCGTGCCTGTGTAGGGGCAGGCATTCGACAGCGTGAGCGTGCCCGCTCCCGCCTTGATAAGTGAGAGGTTCCCCGAGATCGTTCCCGCGTACGCGACGGATCCAGCAAGATCGAGTGTCAGCGTGGCAGCCGTTTGCGACGTGTTCACGTAGCCATCCGCATTCGGTTCAGTCACCGTCAGATCGACTCCGTTCAAATCAATCACCGCGCCGTGCGCCGTCCAGCAGCAAGCCGCGAGCAGTGACAGCATGCAAAAGAACTTTGTTTTCATTTGGATACTCCTCCCTTGTTGAGCATTCACTGTATACGCGCGCCGACCGGCCCGCCGTCGGTTGCGAGCGTGCTGCCGGGCGAGCCCGGCTTGAGGCGATAGTCGCGGGCGGCGGGATTCACGAACTGCGGTTCGCCGACGAGCGAGCCTTGGTCCAGTCTCAGTTCCGATTGGTAGCGGACGAACTCTGATTGCGCATAGTCGGTCTTCTCGGTCCAACGCATGATCGGTTTGTCCGGCGACCAGTAGAGATTGTTGGACAAAGTCGGCGCACCGTCCCAAACATTCCACATGCGCGTGCAACGGTCGCTGCTACGGCAGAAGATGTTGTTGCGCACGATAAAATCTGAGGTCTTCGACGGGTTGTGGTAGAACATCAGATGTGCGCCGTTGGGGTTGGGCCGTTGTGCGTGAGACCAGCAGATACCTGCATCCACGCAGGTGTTGAATTCAAACACGATGTTGCTTGTGACCACTGACGCTGGCCGGTTCCAGAACTCGAAGGAGTATTCGGAATTCCAGATCACGTTGTCGCGATAGATGATATTGATCTGGTGGGAATCATCGCCGTTGCCCTGATTGGTAAGAGCCGCGTCATACACCTCCCAGATGCGGTTGCGTTCGACCAGATGGTCTCTGGCACCGCTCCAAAATTCGATGGCGTTGCCGAAGCGCACCGGGTAGCGGGTGCCGTCCTTGCGCGTTTTCCAGTATTGCAGACCGCCGCCGATCCACGAGAGATCGCAGTTGCGGATAGTGATGCGCTGGGTGTTGCCGCCGCCGAATCCGTGCGACGCGCCGTAGCGGATGGCGAGTCCGTCATACGTGATGTCGTGTTTGTTGCCTTGATTGATGATGTGACGCGTGAGCGCTAATTCCACGCTGTGGAAGGCCTCGGCGGGGTTGGCGGGCCACGCTAGGAAAATTCGTTTTCCGTCAGGATCGTACCAATAGTCCAGCGGCGCCTTGACCTCCTCCAGCGCCCACTTTTTGACGCCCCACTTCTCGCCGTGGTTGAGGATCACGATGCCGACGTCCAAAGGGATCGGCTTGCAATGCTCGATACTCGCCTCCCACAGTCCGAGCGTCTCGAAGTCAAACACCGCGCCAGCGGGTAGGGTGTCGCCCAGATTAATGTGCAGGCGCGGCACTTCATTGATCGCTTCACGCAACAACATGAGCACTTCGACGGTCTGCCATGACGTGCCGACCTCGATCCGCTTGTCGCTGGCGAGTACGGTGGTGTAGGGTGCGCGATTGCGCATGGCCCGCACGGTCTCCAGCGTGAAGGGGAGTGTCGAACGGACGCGTAGCCGCAGTATCATGCAGGGGGCTGGCCGCGTGACAGCTGGCCCCCAGAGTTGGATGTGGTTTCTGGCCTTGCCGGGGGTCTCGCACGTAACGCGGGTGAAGGTTATGCCGTCTTCCTGCACACGTTCGATGCGCACGGCGGCACCGCCCTCGTTGTGCTTACCCCACGTCGCACCGCGCAGGTCCGCGCTCTGCCCGAGCAGACGCGGTTCGAGTTTCCGGGTGGCCCACAGGCCGGGACGCACTTCGTTCCACTCATCGGCCTGATCGCGGGCCACGGAGCCTTGCAGGATCGGTTTGGCACCGTCGCCGTAAGCACCGTAGAGGATGCGCGCATCGGGCGCACCGCTTTGCGGTGTGAGCTGTCCGCGCCAGAGTCCGCCGCGCTTGAAGAGCACCCGGTCGCCGGGGATAAGCGTGGCTGTATTGACCTTGTCGAGCGTACGCCATGCGGTGTCGGGCCGCGTACCCGCCGCGTTGTCGTTCCCCGCCTCGCTATCGACATGAAAAACGGCTGGCGCGGTGCGCTCCGCAACCGCGAAACCAGCGGCAAGTCCGATGGACACGACAACTCCCACAAAACGATTCACGCAAACACCCCTTTCTTCACACAAGCAGTTCTGACAGACCGCCATAACATAAGTTCCAGTGTAAAGGACAATGGAGGGGGAATCAACTCTCAACTAACACACTAAGGAACTTGTGGTCAAAAGGCCAACAGAATGATACTTTGTTCGCGACATCTGAATGGCTGGAACGTTTCGAAAAGGTCTCGGCCGTTTTTTGTGGTTGTTGGAGTGATTCCCGGATGCGAGAAAAGGATATGCAGCAGGACGCCGTTCCATGTGTGAGTGTGGTCATCCCGACCCTGAACTCCGGGAAGACCCTGCAGACGTGCCTTCAAGCGATTACTGAGCAGAAGTTTCCGCAGGGCCGCTGCGAGATCGTGATAGCGGATGCCGGTTCGACAGACGACACACTGGAGATCGCGCGTACCTGCGGTGTGGACAAGATCGTCGAGAACCCGCTCAGGACCGGTGAGGCGGGTAAAACCGTCGGCATTCAGGCGGCATCCGGCGACATCATTGCGCTGGTGGAC
>JAKJHA010000031.1 GCA_022704125.1 Verrucomicrobiota bacterium
ACGATCTGCACCAGCAGGCTGGTTGCGGCGCGTGGCAACGGCAAGGCCGCCACCGCGCCGGCAAACTCGGAGAGCGGGATCAGCGATAGCGCGCCGACGCCTATCGTGACGCCCGCCACGCCGCGCACACCGACACGTAACGGTGCCCGCAACGCTTCGGTCCATGTTGCGGCGGAGCCGTTCCAGTACGCAGCAGGTGCCAGCAGCAACAGCGGCGCGAAGAGGCAGATGGCGAAGCCCAACGACAGGGCAAGCCGTCGCGGCGGCATGGCGCAGCCGAGCAGCCAGGCCAGCCACGCGACAACAAAGAGCGCGATGCCCGTCGGCGAGCCGAGCGGGACGACCGCGCAGCAGACGAAGACCCACGCGCCGCATAACAGGCGCACGGCGGGGGCAAGCCGCCGCGCCGCGCCGTTGCCGCCGCCGAGGGCTTCGCTGAAAGCGATCATGCCTCCGGCTCCTTGCGCACGCTCAGCAGGTAACGTGATGCGTTGTCTTCGGCCTCGATCACCGTAAAGCCGCTCGCTCGGAAGAGATCGGCCACCTCGTCAACCGGCGGCAGGCGGTCGGCGCGGACGGTGGGATGGGCCTCGCTGTGAATGCGGTTGACCTCTTCCTTGGAGATCAGATGCAGGATGTGGGCTTGGCCGCCGGGACACAGCACGCGGCTGAACTCGGCGACTACGTGATCCAGACGGTCGAAATGAGGCCAAGCGGAAAAGCAGAGGACGCGGTCGCATGTTCCGTTCGGCAGCGGTATGCGGTCGGCCGGAGCCTCGTGCCACGTCACGCGCGCATCGGTCGTCTTGCGCGCGGCGCGCGCCAACATGGCCGGCGAGATGTCGAGCGCGGTCACTCGACCTTGCGGGCCGAGCCACGCGAGCAGGGCGAGCGTCAGGTTGCCGGTGCCGCAGCCGACATCCACGACCGACTCGTCCGGTTGCACGCCGACGTGCTCAAAGAAATCGGCCAGTTGCGCGTTGAGCGCGGGCAGGTCGTGCCAGCCGTCCCAGACGTCGGCGATACTGTCGAAAAAGGGTTGTCGCGGATCAGGACACAGGGGGTTCGTCATGGGAGGCTCCGGGGGCATGGATATGGTGTTGCGCATGACCGGTGGCATGCACGAGGCCGGGGATGACCGCCAACATTAGCAGCAGACCCGGCCAGCCGCTGAGTAGCGAGATGCCGGCCACGAAACCGGCCGGCAGTTCCAAGATGCGCGCGGCGACATAGAGCAAGGATGCGTTCACAATCCGTCCGACAGCCAACGCGGGCGCGAGCAGACACCAGACCGGCATGCGCGGTGCCGCTTGGCGCAACACGCCGATCATCAGCGCCATCAGTGCCAGTTCCAGTGCCATCACCGGGGCGACCGGCGGCATGAAGGGCGGCATGCCGGTGACCGCGCCGGAGAGCAACGGCACCAGCAGAGCTGTCAACGCGGATGCAGCGGGGCGCACAAAAAAAGCCAGCGCCACCAGCGGCAGATACATCGGCATGAAGACATGCCCCAGATGTAGCAGATGGAAAAGCGTCGGCAGCAACAGCGCCGCCGCACCGAACAGGCCGCAAAAGGCATATTCCCTAGGCTGAATCATGTGGTTTCTGGTCTCAGGATTCAGGTTCTATTGGTATCGGGATCGCCCTTTGTGGACGTCGTGGACTTGGTGGACATTGTGGACACTCGCCGCAACAATCCTCATCCCTTCCCTCAGAACTTCACCTTCATGCCAGTGTACCACATGATGCCCGGCATCGGGTAGCCCGGAAAATATTCATAATGCCGGTTGGTCAGATTCTCGACAGCCACATACAATTCGCCGTCCAGCGGGCAAAGCGCACGCAGGTCCAGCGAGAGGCGCGTGTTGACGGCCAGATAGTCATCGAGCTTTTCCAGGTCAGGGTTGATCGAGCGCATGCTGTAGGCGTACTGCGTGGTGACGTATTGGGCATCCAGATCCCAGCGGAGCGCGTGCGTGATGCGGTAGGAGCTACCCGCCGTCAAGGTGACTTCCGGCATGCGCGAGACCGGATGGGTGTCAGGATCGGTGTAGGTGCCGCCCACGAAAAACGAGAGGTCATTGCGCGGATAGAGATGCAGCGAAACTTCCGCTCCCTGTGCCTTCATGTCCCCGGTGTTGAAGTAACCGGCCGAGGTTGAGTCCATGCGGTCTTCGACCTCGGTATGGAACAGCGTGGTGTGCAACGCCGCCTGCTCGCCGATTCCCATTTGGACGCCCGCTTCGGTGGTGTGTAGCGTTTCGGGCTCCAGCGTGCGCCAGGTGGAGGGTGAGACGCCGCGGATGTAAACGCCGGGGTAGTGGACGCCTCGTGCGTGGGAGACAAAGATGTTCAACTTTTCGCGGGAGAGGGTCAACGCGGCGCAGGGCGCGGTTTTGTCGTCGAACTCAGTACTGATGTAGTGGCGCGCGCCGACCGAAGGCGTGAGGGTCCAGTCGTGGCCTACGTCGAAATCATAGCGCGCACCGAGGTAGGGGGCGGTGGTGAAGAAACGTCCGTTATAGCCCCAGACTCGCCGGTTGTCGAATGAACGGATGTTCCAGGTCTCGCCGCCTTCGGACCATGAGTCCAGCGATCCGGTGAGCGTGAGGCGGTCGAACAGAATGTCATACGACGAACGGAATCCGTAGTTGTCCCAGTCGGTGTTGGAAAAGCCGGCCGGTGAGGTCAGGACGCCGTCGGACAGATGATCCTTGCGCCAGCGGATTTCGCCGTCTTCGTAGTAAAGCAAGGAGTATCCGCGGATGCGGTCGCGTTGGGTTTCGAGGCGAACCGCGTGGGTCAAGGTCTCGGTATTGAACTGGTCGCGTCGCGGCCGCGGTCCACCTTTCGGGCCGGGATCACGCACCCAGTTGTCGGTGCCCAGGAAGATGTACGAGAGATGGTCATGCGGGGAGAGATCCCATCCGGCCCGCGCAAAGGCGCTACGCAGTTCGGCCTCGCCATGTTTGCGTGCGCCCTCCGAGTATTTGTAGGCGGCCCCGGCGTAATAATCGAACAGGTCGATTTTGCCACCGGCTGCGGCAGAACTGATCAGCGTGTTGAAACGACCGTAAGTGGCGGACAATTCGGCTTCGTGCCCCTCGGTCTGCCGCCTGCGGGTCTCGACATCCACCGCGCCGAAGGTTCCGGCGTAATGCTGCGGCTGCGGGTTTTTGGCGACGGTGATGCGCTCGGCGAAATCAATAGGTACGATATCCATCAACGGATGCGACCAGACGCCGGATTCACGCGGTACGCCGTCGCTATAGATTCGGACCTCGCCGCCGGGCCGGGCCGTGCCCGCTCCGCGGATGTAGACCGATCCGCCCTGTGCGCCACCATAGGCGCCGACCGGGCTGTAGCGCGAGATCGAGACACCGGGCACTTGGCGCAGGGCAGTCGGCAGGTCGGTGGCGCTCAGGCGTTCGATCTGGTCGCGTCCCACGACCGCGCGGTTCGCGCCGTCGCGGGTGGTTTCTTCGAACTGCGTGATAGGCGACGCTATCACCTCAACCTCAATCTCTGATGCGGGTGCGCGTGCCGTGTCCGCATGGTTGGTTGCCGTCTGGGCTGTTGCTGACAAAAGGCCCGTACCGAGTACCGCGAACAGCGGGTTTCTGAGCTTCCGAAGTGTCATGTGATCTACCCTCGCATGGTTTACTGTGAAGTTGCTGGTGTTACGATTTGTAAAAACGTAACACATGGATGGTTGCCGGTCAAGAGAGAGAAGAGGAGAGGTGATAGGTGTGATGTAATAGGTAAGCCCGCCGCCGGCGCTTCGCACGGGAATGTAAATGAGGATAACTTTGATGTAAGTTATAGGCAAGCCAGTCGCTTTTGTACGCCGCCCGATTTCGATAGCGATCCCGATCCCGATTTGGATGAAACCTAGAAACCTGAAACCAAAGAACGCCTTGAAGGTTCACTCTTTTTAGGTTTACCACAGTTGTGCTATGATCTGGGCGGATCCAAAGGGAGGAAAGAACGATATGAAGAGACGTGAATTTGTGAAGTCGGCGGCGTTGTCTGCTGCGGCTCTCGGTGTGGGTAATGTCGCCAAGGGAGCGGTCGGCCGGGCCGCTGCATCTGCCACGGCTCCTGAAGCCATCAAGGCGGTGTTGCTGCACCTTGGTCATAACATGTGGTGCGATTGGTTCCCGGAGGGTATGGACCTCTCCAAGTTTGAAAAGGGGTTGCCGGATACGACGCTCCGCTGTAAAGATGATCTCTGGCGTAAGGTCACGGATCATGCCGCCGCGAAGGGGATGAACATGATCGTGATCGACCTCGGGGAGGGTGTCGTTTATCCCAGCCACCCTGAGCTTGCCATCACCGGGTCATGGAGCGTGGAAAAGCTCCGTGCCGAACTTAATCGGCTGCGGGGCATGGGGCTTGAGCCGATTCCGAAGTTGAACTTCTCTACCACACACAACGGGTGGTTGAAGCACTATCGCCGCATGCTTTCCACGCCCACCTACTACAAGGTGTGCGAGGACGTGCTGCGCGATGCCTACGAGATCTTTGAGCGTCCGCGTTTCATCCACATTGGGTGCGACGAGGAGACGGCCCAACATCAGGCTGGAAGCGGTCGCGCGTATTATATCTCTGTCCGCGTCGGCGAGTTCTGGATGCACGACTTCGAGCACCTCGTGCGGACGGTGGAGAAACTCGGCGCCCGCCCGTGGGCGTGGAGCGATTACGGATGGAGCCATCCCGAGTTTATGCAGCGCTGTCCCAAGAGCGTCGTTCTCTCCAACTGGTATTACGACGAGTGCTACGGCGGCTTCGATCTCGCCACGAACAAGACGGCCGACTATAAACGCCTGATCAATTTCTGGGATCTTGAGAAGGCCGGTTACGACCAGATCCCGTGCGGCACGAATTGGGTCGGCTGGAAGCGTAAGCAGGTCAATGCCGGTGCGGAGGATGTGATCGGAAAGCTTGTGAAGCTCGGTCGGCAGGTCGTGGCCCCCGAACGTTTGCTGGGGTTCATGATGGCGCCTTGGGCCTCCACGGACAACGATGAGAATACCGCGTTCAATATCCGCGGCATTGATCTTTTTGCTGATGCGCTTAGCCAGCCCCGTGGGTGAGCCGTTTGAACGCTGAACGCAGAACGTCGAACGCCCAACGCAGAAGTAGCGCCGGGTGGATTAGAAAGGGTTCACGTAAAGATGAAGAGGGTCCTGTTTGGAGTGATGGCGGCGCTGACGCTGTCGGTTGTTGGTGACACGCTGCCGGTTCTGGGCGGCTATGCCGGTTCGCTTGAGTTTCCCGATGCGTCGCTCTACTTCCAGCCCTGCGTATTCGCGCACGGCTGGAACCGTCGGTCGGCGACAGAGCCCAAGTTCACCGAACCGAAGTCTGTCCATCTCTTCCGCGTCAACCTTGATCCGAAGGGGAGCGGCGAATCCATCGAAGGACGGGCGACCTTCACGCCGACCGACGGCGCGGTCGAAGCCGTCTGGAGCCTGCCGACAAACAACGTGCCGAAGTCTGCCGGACGGGCGGCCGTGCGCACCACATTCTCGCAAACGCTCTACGCCGGAGGCAGCGTGACGGCGGACGATAAAACGGTTGCGCTCGACGCAGGACGCCCTAATCGCGATGTGTTGCGCAGCGACCGGGTGACGTCGTTCGCGCTGCGGGACGCGTCCGGTGCCCTGCGTCTCAAGGTCGATTTCCGCAAGCCGGCAGAGGTTCTTGTGCGCGAGATCCGCGACTGGGGGCTCGTCGTCTACGAACTCCAGTTCGGCTTTCGCGGTGAACTCGCCGCACGTTTCTCGGGCGAACGCCCGTTCGCGTTTCGCGAGGTCGGGCCGGTCCGCCTGACGGCTGGATCGGAGTGGGTGCCGCTCGCGGCGGAGATCGAGATCGAACCGGGATCGGCCCTTGATTTTTCCGGCATGGGCGGGGGGAGTTCGGATGCGCCCGCCGGAAAGCACGGCTGGCTGGTAGCCAAGGGAAACCACTTCGAGTTTGAGAAGCTGCCCGGCGTACCCCAGCGCTTCTATGGCGTGAACATCTGCGGCGACGCCAACGCGCCTGACCCCGAGACAGCCCGCCGCTTTGCGCGCAACCTGCGCCGCATCGGTTACAACATGTTGCGCTTCCACCATCACGAGAGCTGCCTCGTGGAAGGCTCGCCCCCCGGCTCCACGGAACTAAACGCGAAGGCGATGGAGCGTTTCGATGCGCTGGTGGCCGCTTGCGTGGAAAACGGCATCTACATGACGACCGACCTGTTCGTTTCCCGTCGTCCGATCTCTTGGAAGTCGCTCGGCTTCGACCGTCCGGGCGATGTCTCGATGGCGGAGTTCAAGGGACTCGTTTTCTTCAACGAGAACGCCTTCTCGAACTACCTCGCTTACGCGCGTGCCTTCCTCGGCCACGTCAACCGATACACGGGACGCCGTCTTGCGGACGAGCCCGCGTTGGCGACGCTCTCGTTTGTGAACGAGGGCAACCTCAATGGCGTCTGGTGGCCCCTGAAGCAACTCGGCATCATCGACAAGTTCGATGAGAAAGCCTTCGCCGAGACCGAGGCGCGTTTTGCACGGCGCGTCACGAAGTTCCTCCGCGAGGAGATGAAGTGTAAGGCGCTCACGTCCAACATGAACAACTACTTCTGGAACGACAGCGCGGCATCGCAACTCGTCCGCGCACGGGAGTTCGACTACGCCGACGACCACTTTTACGTCGATCACCCGCGTTTTCTGGATCGCGACTGGAGCCTGCCGACCTCCTGTCCGAATACAAACCCGTTGAGCGGTCCTGACCAAGGCGCGCAACGCCTCGCGGTGACGCGGATTCTCGACCGCCCGTTTACGATCACGGAATACAATTTCGCCGCGCCGGGACGTTTCCGCGGCGTCGGTGGTATCCTCACGGGGGCGCTCGGCGCACGGCAGGATTGGAGCGGTCTGGTCCGCTTCGCCTGGACGCACGGTAGCCACGGTCTTGACCGCGCGAAGGCGCTTGGCTTCTTTGATATGTCCGGTGATCCGCTCGGGCTTGCTGCGGAACGCGCGTCGATCTGCCTCTTTTTGCGTCGCGACCTCGCCGTGGCGGAACGTACCTGCGCGTTCGTGCTGTCGCCCGCGAAACTGGCCGATCCGGACAACCACAAGGGCAGCTACGCCAGCGCGTGGGCGATGGACTGGGCGGCTTGGCGCGTCAAGATCGGTTCGCTCGTGGCGGACGCGGCTCCCGAAGGTGTCGAGACGCTTGACGTATGGCCGTTCAACCGTCCGCAAGCGGAGATGAAGGCCATCGTCGAGAAGTCCGGGCCGGATGGCGTCGTGATCGATTCGACCGCCGGTTCGTTCACACTCGACACACCGCGCACGGTGGGCGGCTTCGCCGAGAGCGGCACCGTAAAGGCGGGGCCGTTCGTCGCCGATCTTGACGGGAGTGCCGCGACGATCTGGGCGAGCACCCTCGACAACGAGCCGATCGCCTCCTCGCGCCGGTTGCTGCTGACTCATCTGACCGACGTGCAAAACACAGGGACCACCTATGCCGATGAAGGGCGGCGCATCCTGCTGGTGTGGGGTTCACAACCCCATCTTATGCGTGCCGGACGTGCCACCGTTAAGATCCGCCTCGCAGCGGGAGCGTGGCAGGTGTGGACGTTGACGCCCGGCGGTCGCCGCCGCCAAGTGGTTCCGTCGACATACGCCGACGGCCAGCTCACCTTCGTGGCCGATGTCGCTGCCGATCCCGCCTGCGCCTCGTATCTCTACGAGATCGTGCGTTGAGTGGCCGCTTCGCCACAGAGCATCGGGAGGGACAAGCGTCTGCTTGACCGGCGGCGGTCACGCCGCCCACCTGTAATCGGTTAGTGACAAGGGGGAAGAGTTATCGTGTACGGGTACGTGAACGAGTGCGTGCACGGGGTATGGCCAACGTTCACGTTCTCCAAATCGGTATCGGTATCGCTATCGGGTTCGAAATCGACTGTTGCGCCCACGCAGTGGCTCGCAGCGACAAGTGTAATGATGGCGGCGATACCGATCCCGATACCGATAGCGATACCGATGGTGGCGCAATGGAACCCTGAAACGCATGATCCTCGCGTACCCCTGTCACTAACCGATTACGCGGTGTCAACAATCGGGAATTGTCAAGCGGGACAGAAAACACTACACTACCCGGCAAATGAGTGTCTTCGGGGCAAGGTGACCCGGCTGAGAGGCTGGGGATTCCTGACCGGCGGTAGAGCCCGCGACTGGCAAGCTGTTCCTGCTTGCCACTGACACGGTTTGATTCCGTGGCCGACAGTTAAAGTCTGGATGATAGAAGGCATCTTGATGCGTATGGCTTTGCCCCGGCTTGTAATGTGCCGGGGTTTTTTGTTTTGGAGAGGGGTATGGAGAGCGAGTCGGTGTTTGACACAGTCGAGACATGCGTCGAGGCGTTCCGGCAAGGCCAGATGGTGATCGTGGCCGATGACGAAAACCGCGAGAATGAGGGCGACCTGATCATTGCGGCGGAGAAGATCACACCGGAAGCCATCAACTTCATGGTTACCAACGCGCGCGGACTGGTTTGCGTGCCGATGACCGGTGCCCGCCTGCGCGAGTTGGGCGTGGAACGCGCGCCGAGCCGCAACCGGGGGGATAAATTTGCGACGGCGTTCACCTATTCGGTTGACGCCGCCACCGGCGTAACGACCGGCATCAGTGCCGCCGACCGCGCGTGGACGGTGAAGACGTTGCTTGATCCTGCCGCCGGCCCTGAGTCGATCGTGAGCCCCGGCCATATCTTTCCGCTGGAGGCGCGCGAGGGCGGGGTGCTGGTGCGTGCCGGCCATACCGAGGCGGCTGTCGATCTCGCCAAACTGGCCGGGCTCAAGCCGGCGGGCGTGATCTGCGAGATCATGCTGCCGGATGGCTCGATGGCGCGTCTGCCGGACCTGCGCGAGTTCGCCACGCAACACGGCCTCAAGATGCTGTCGATCGCGGACCTGATCCAATACCGCCGCCACCGGGAGCGGCTGATTGATCTCGTTGAGGAAGTAGAGTTGCCGACCGCGTACGGCCAGTTTAAGTTGCGTCTTTATACGTCGTCACCGGATGGCCGGGAGCATCTCGCGCTGGTCAAGGGCGACCTTGCTAAAGTCGACGCCCCCTTGGTGCGCGTGCACAGCGAATGCCTGACCGGCGATGTGCTCGGTTCGTTGCGCTGCGACTGCGGCAACCAGCTCCACACGGCGATGCAGATGGTGGAGAAGGAGGGGTGCGGCGTGATCCTGTATATGCGTCAGGAAGGGCGCGGCATCGGTCTGGTCAATAAGCTGCACGCCTACAAGCTGCAAGAGAACGGGCTGGACACCGTGGACGCCAACTTGAAGCTGGGCTTCCCGGCGGATTTGCGCGATTACGGCGTGGGCGCACAGGTCTTGGTAGATCTCGGGTTGAAACGCATCCGTCTGATGACGAACAACCCCAAGAAGTTGGCCGGCCTGCAAGGTTATGGTTTGGAGATCGTTGAGCGCGTGCCGCTGGTGTTTCAGCCCGGCGACCACAATCGGCGCTATCTTGCGACCAAGAAGGCGCGCATGGGGCACATGATTTAGGAAAGGAAACATCATGAAAGAGATCGTGGGAAAATTGGATGCAACGGGCCTGAAGATGGCCTTGGTGGTCAGCCGCTTCAACAGCTTTTTCACCGAGCAGTTGGTGAAGGGCGCAGTGGATTGTTTTGTGCGGCATGGTGGCAAAGAGGCGGACCTCACGCTGGTGCGCGTGCCGGGTGCCAATGAACTGCCCCAGGTGGCACAGCGTCTGGCGGCGACCGGAAAGGTCGATGCGGTGGTCACGTTGGGCGCGGTCATTCAAGGAGCAACCCCGCACGCCGATCTGATCAACGGTACGGTGGCGCGCGCGCTCGCCAAAATCTCGCTCGACACCGGCGTGCCGGTTCTGAACGGCATTGTCTGTGCGCTGAATTTGGAACAGGCGATCGAACGTGCTGGCACCAAGCAGGGCAACAAGGGCTGGGACGCGGTGGCAGCCGCGATCGAGACGGTCAACGTGCTCAAGGCTTTGTGAGGCGTATCCATGGCGACACGCAGACAAGGACGCGAGTGGGCGCTGCAGATGCTGTTCCAGGCGGATATGAATCCGGGGCTGGACATCGAGAAGTCGATTCCTAAGTTCTGGCGGCAGCAGTACACCTGCAAGGTCGAAGAGGCCGAAGATCGTGATGTCGAGCTGCCCGCTTCCAAGAAACCGGTGGAGGATCGCGTGGCACCGCTGAAGATCCGCGAATTCACCGAGAAACTGGTGCGCGGTGTGCTGGGGCATCTTGACGAGATCGACGACAAGTTGGCCGCCTACACCAAAAACTGGCCGCTGTACCGCATGGGAACCGTCGAGCGCAATGTCCTGCGGCTCGCCTTCTACGAGTTGCTCTATTGCAGTGACGTGCCGCCTGCGGTTGTGCTAAATGAAGCGATCGATCTGGCCAAGTATTTCAGCAACACCGATTCTGGACGCTTTGTTAATGGCATCCTCGACCGCTTGAACAAAGATCTGCACCCAACGTCGAAGTGAAGGGCTTTTGGAAAAAGGATCAGACAGATCGGGCTGATCAGACGGATCTGACGGATCAAACAAAAAACGAGCAGCATGAATAGCGTTTCCAGCCATGACCGCAAGTGGATGCGGCGGGCGATTGCGCTGGCGCGGCGCGGCGAAGGGCACACGCGCCCCAACCCGCCGGTCGGCGCTGTGGTCGTGTACGGCACCGGCAAGCTGGGTGAAGGCTTTCACCGTCGCGCGGGCGAGGCGCATGCCGAGGTCGTGGCGCTGGATGCCTGTCGCGGTGCGGCGCGCGGCGCGACGCTGTATGTGACGCTTGAGCCATGCTCCACGCAGGGCCGCACGCCGCCCTGCACCGACCGCATTCTGAGCGAAGGCATCGCGCGCGTGGTGGTCGGTTGCTGCGACGAGAACAGCCGTCACTGCGGACGCGGTCTGGAGATTCTGGCCGCGCACGGGGTCGAGGTGGTCTGCGGCGTTTGCGAAGAAGAAGCACGCGAGTTGGCGCGTCCGTTTTTCAAACACGTCACCACGGGACTGCCGTATGTGACGGTCAAGCTCGCGATGACGCTTGACGGGCGCATCGCCGACCGCGAGCAGCGTTCGCAATGGATCACCGGCGCGGCGGCACGCGCCGAGGTGCAGCGCCTGCGGCGGCGCGTGGATGTGATGCTGGTCGGGGCGGGCACGGTCTGTGCCGACGATCCGTCGTTGCTCTGTCGACTGCGCGGAGCCGGGGACGATCTTGTGCGTGTGGTGGTGGATGCGTCGGGACGCACGCCGGCGCAGGCGCAGGTGTATACCGATGCGGCGGCGGCGCGTACGGTCGTGGTGACGACACAGGCCGGAGCGGCCCGCAAAGCGGTGGACTGGGCGCGGCAGGGTGCGCAGGTCTGGACCTTTGATGCCGATGCCGACGGGCGTGTGCCGCTCGAACCGTTGTTGAAGCGATTGGGTACGGCGGGGTATCTGCATGTGCTGTGCGAAGGCGGCGGGCATTTGGCCGGTGCCTTGCAGGATGCGGGACTGGTGGATGCCTACGATCTTTTTTATGCGCCGGTGCTGTTGGGTGACAGCCGGGCAGTCAGTGCGCTGGAAGGACGCGGCACGTTGCTGGCCGACGTGCTGCGCTGGCGTTGTGTGGATGTGAAGCGATTCGGCGAGGATGTCCGGATCCGTGTACGGAGGGCGTGACACATGTTTACGGGACTCGTGCAGCGGGTAGGCGTGTTGAAGCGGCTGGCGCGCGTCGGCGAAGGGTGGGCGTTGACGCTGACGCATACGCCATGGCCGGATGCGCTCGTGCTCGGCGAGAGCGTCGCGGTACAGGGCGCGTGTCTGACGGTGACAGCGCAAGGCGAAGGATGGTTCACGGCTGATCTTTTGGACGAGACGCTGCAACGCACCGCGCTAAGGCGGCTGGGCGAAGGAGCGCGGGTCAATCTCGAACGGGCTCTGGCGCTGGGTGACCGTCTCGGCGGCCACATCGTAAGCGGGCATGTCGATGAGCGCGGTGTGCTGAGCGCGATCGAAGACCGCGGGCGCGATGTGGCGTGGTGGATCACCTGCTCCACGACGTTGGCGCGTCAGACGGTGTTGAAAGGTTCGGTCGCAATTGACGGCGTGAGCCTCACGGTCTCGGGACTCAGTGATAACGGCTTTGAGGTCAACCTCATTCCCCACACGTTGAAAGAGACCAGCCTGTGCGACCGTCGGGTCGGCGACGAGGTCAATCTGGAAGGCGACCTGCTGGGCAAGTATGTGGCGCGCCTGTTGGGCCGGGATGAGTCGGGCGGAATCACCGAACGCATGTTGGCGGAGAACGGATTTTTATGAAAAGTGTGCTGTGCGTGGGATTGACGCCGACCTTGCAGCGGACACTGGTGTTTGACCGGCTGGAAATGGACGAGGTCAATCGCGCGCGTCAGGTCGTGGAATCGGCCGGCGGCAAGGCACTCAACGCAGCGCGTGCGCTGGTGGCGCTGGGCACGCCGACGCAGGTCGCCGGTTTCAACGGTGGTGACACCGGACGCCGGGTGACGGCGTATCTCTCCGCCTACGGTGTGGATGCACGCACGTTGACCACCACGAAGGCGCCGACCCGTATCTGCACGACTCTGATTGACCGCGCGGGCGGCACGGTGACCGAACTGGTTGAGGAGGCGCCGGCACCGGGTGTCGCCGCCTTACGCCGCTTCATGCGCGACACGCTGCGCCGGACGGCGGAGGCCGCGATGCTGGTCATCTGCGGTACGCTACCGCCCTACGCCGATGATACGTTCTACGTGCCATTCGTGCGCGCCGCCGCCGAGGCCGGTGTGCCGGTGGTGATCGACTCACACCGTCAGGCGCTCGTCAACGTGCTGGCCGAGCGGCCGCTGCTGGTCAAACTCAACGTGCGCGAACTGGAGACCACGCTGGGAGAGCAACTGGCATCCGAACAGCAGATCGTGCGCGGCATGCGTGAGATGCTCGCGCGCGGGGCGCGCCATGTCTTTGTGACGCAGGGCGGCAAAGCCGCGTATCTGGTGACGTCGCGCGGCGCATGGCGTTTCACGCCGCCGGAGATCAAGCAGCGCGTCAACCCGATCGGCAGCGGCGACAGCGCTACGGCCGGTATCGCGCATGCGTTGGTCACGGGCAAACCGATGACGCGCGCGGTCGCCCTCGGGCTAGCGTGCGGAAGTGCGAATGTCGAAAGCCTGACCCCTGCCGATCTCGATGTCAAGCGCGTCGCGGAACTGGCACGCAGGGTGGATTTAGGATCTAGGATTTAGGAACGTTTAACGCTCAACGTTCAACGTTTAACGCTCAAGTTATAGGCAAGTGACAGGGGGGGCGAGTCGAGCGCGTGGTTTGTGCCCATTTCGGCACTCACAGGTCGGACGAAAAAAATTGGAGTGCGGTGGCAAGCGGTATTCCGCGCGACACCGCTTTTTGAGCATGAGTGCAGTGGCGGGGGTGGCGCGCAAAAGCGGTGCCGCGACCCGCGCACAGCGCGGCTCTTGTCACCGCACTCCAAGATGCGTACATCCCCCAAAGTACTGGGCGACGGAATCGAGAGAATCGACGGAATCGAATCTTTCGGCAACTTATTACCTGTTACTTATTACTTCCACGTCTCACCGCGCTTAGGGCGCTGTGAAGCTGGTCACCACCTTGAAGAAGCGGCGGGGTACCGTCGGGTCGCGGGGGATCGTGAAGATGATTTCGCTGCCTGTCGCTTGGATGCTGTCGCCGATCTTCACCCAGTTTGTTTGGGTGAGATCGTCCACCCTGTAGACCGTGTACCAGAGGCCGTTTTCGGCATTGACGATCTTGATGGTAGCCGTTCCGTCGCCGATGACGAACCCCTCGCCGTCCGCGGCGAAGGCGGGCGCGGCGGGAAGGCCTGACGCGAGGTAGTAGGTTTCGCCGATCGCCGGGGCATCGGTGAAGGTGCCGCCCGTGCCGGCGAACATGTCGGTGTTCCAGTTCGGTGCGTCCACCGCGTTGGCCGGGACGCTCCACGCCATCCCGGGGCCCTCGGTGTTCAGCACAATGCCCGTGCAGCCGTCGAACATTTCCTGATAGCAGCCCTCGGCCAGCGTCGTGGCGGGCAGCACCGGTACGCGCGTCAGCGCCGTGCAGCCGTCGAACATGCTCTCGTAGCAACTCTCGGCCAGCGTTGTGGCGGGCAGTGCCGGTGCGCACGTCAGCGCCGTGCAATCGCAGAACATCCAGTTGTAGCAGCCCTCGGCCAGCGTCGTGGCGGGCAGCGCTGGTGCGTTTGTCAACGCCGTGCAGCCGGCGAACATGATGCCGTAGCAGCCCTCGGCCAGCGTCGTGGCGGGCAGCACCGGTGCGCTTGTCAGCGCCGTGCACTCCTCGAACATGCTCTCGTAGCAGCCCTCGGCCAGCGTTGTGGCGGGCAGTGCCGGTGCGCACGTCAGCCCCGTGCAGTCGTAGAACATCAGGGCGTAGCAGAGATCGGCCAGTGTCGTGGCGGGCAGTTCCGGTGCGCAC
>JAKJHA010000032.1 GCA_022704125.1 Verrucomicrobiota bacterium
TCTGACCCTTGCGGGGCGCCGTCAAGGGGCGACGGTCGAGGTGTTCGCTTTCAATGATGGCGCCAAGCCTTTCAAGGGAGAGGTGCAGTGGCGCATGACCCAAATGGAAGGCTCCACGGTTCTCGAAGGCACTAAAAAAGTCACACTCAAAGCGACTTCACGTACGCAGCCGGTGACGGTCAAAGTCGGCGATGCGCTACGCAAGTACGGCGCGCCCAACCTGCTGCTTTGGCTCTACCTGATCGACGAGCAGGGCAATCCTGTGGCATGGCAGGTCGTGCCTTTCTGCGCGTGGCGCGAATTGAATTCGCAGTCGCCACGGATACGGGCTGAAATCCGTGTGTGGGATGACAACAGTTTTGCCGTGATTCTCACGAGCCGTCACCCGGCGCTCTGGGTTTGGATCTCGCTGGGGGGCTTGGATGCGTGGTACGATGACAATTTCTTCTGCCTTGAGCCGGGACGGCCCGTTCGCGTGCGTATTACGCCCGTGGCGCGGCTGAAGCTTGACCAGTTCCGCCAGCGCATCCGGATTGGTTCGCTGCGCGATACTTGGCAAGACCGGCGCGCACTGATGCGGCAGATGATGGCGGCAGCCAAGCCTGATCTCTCTTGAGGGACGGCACGCTGTCCAAACTCATTACTCATTAACTCAAGGTTGAAAAGCGAAGGGACGGGGACGATGCGACGGTATGGCATAGCGGTGATTGCAGTGTTGGCGGGGTTGGTTTGTGGGACGGCTAACGCCAAGAGCGTGAAGTTGTTGGCGGTTGGCAACAGCTTTTCAAACAATGCGCTGCGGTACTTCAAGGAAATTGTGACGGCTGCGGGCCACGAGGCAATAGTAGGTCACGCCATGATCGGCGGGTGCGATTTTGATCGTCATGTACGACATGCAGAGGCTTTTGAAAAGGATCCTGCCGATCCTCAGGGACGCCCTTACGCCGGCAAGAAGAGCTTGCAGGAACTGTTGCAGCAGGAGAAGTGGGCGTACGTGACCATCCAGCAGGTGAGCCACAAAGCACCGATTCCAGAAAGTTACCAGCCGGGGGCTGACCGGTTGATTGCGATCATCCGCAAATATGCGCCGGATGCCGAGATCGTGGTGCATCAGACCTGGGCTTATCGTGACGACCATCCGGTCGGTGGAGCAAAGAGATTCGTCTCGACGGATGACATGTACCGTAAGGTGCGCACGGCTTACGATGCGTTTTGTCAGGCCAAGGGTTTTCGGTTGATCCCGAGCGGCGATGCGATGGAAACAGCCCGGCGTGACCCGGCATGGGGACCGTTCGTACCTGATCCGGCATTCGATCCCAAGACGGCGGTCTATCCCGCGTTGCCGGTCGAGAGGCGCGCGTTACACAGCGGCTACAGTTGGCGTAAGGACCCCAAGAGCGGTACATTCCGGTTGGGGGCCGACAAGTTTCACGCGAATGCGCAGGGTGAATATCTGCTGGGCTGTGTCTGGTTCGAGTTCTTTTACGGCGAGAGCGTGGTCGGCAACACCTTCGTGCCCAAAGGCGTGTCAGCTGCGGATATCGGGGTATTGCAGCGCGTGGCGCACCGCGTGGTGAGTGAGAAGCAGCGTCCCGAGCTTCTCCCATGCGAATAAGCTACACACACACTTAGCCGCCACACTTAGTCGGGTACACTTAATCTCCACACCTAGTCGATTGCGCTAGCGACGAAGAGTTTCGACGAAGTGTTTTGGACGAAGTGTACGCGACTAATTGCAGTGATCAGATCAGCCGTTGCGTGCTTCAAAGTCCTTCATGAAGGCGACCAACGCTTGGACACCTTCGACCGGGAAGGCGTTGTAGATCGAGGCGCGAATGCCGCCCACGGAACGATGCCCTTTGAGTTGCTTCATGCCCGCGTCGGACGCCTGTTTGATGAAGAGCGTTTCCAGCTCTTCGGTCGGCAGACGGAAGGTGACGTTCATGTCTGAGCGACACTCTTTCTTGGCGGTGCCACGGTAGAAGCCCGATGCGTCGATGACGTCGTAGATCAACTGCGCCTTGTCGCGGTTCTGCTTGAAGAGGTTCTCCAGCCCGACCTTTTTCAGCCAGCGCGTGGTCAGGCAGAGCATATAGATGCTGAAACAAGGCGGCGTATTGTAGAGCGAGTTGTTCTCGATGTGCGTCTGGTAGCGTAGCATCGCCGGTAGCGAGATGTTGCCCGTCTCGGCAAAGTCTTTGCGGATCGCGACCAGCGCGACGCCGGATGGCCCGAGATTCTTCTGCGCACCTGCGTAGATCATCGTGCAGCGGGTGTAGTCGAGCGGACGGGAAAGGATGTCCGATGACATATCGGCAACCAGTGGCGAGCCGGTCTCGGGCAACTCCTTGACCTGAGCGCCAGAGATGGTTTCGTTGGTGGTGATGTGGCTGTAGACCGCGCCCGGCGTCCACTTCATCTCAGAGGCTTCCGGCATGCGCGTGGGGATGTCCTTCTGACAGTCGGCCGCGATGTTGACGTTACCGATCAGGCGCGCCTGCTTGACAGCTGCCGCGCCCCAAGAACCGGCGTTGACGTAGTCGGCAGTCTGTCTCTCACCCAAAAAGTTCAGGGGCAACATGGCGAATTGCATACTCGCGCCACCCTGCAGGAACAGGATCGCGTAATCGTCATTCAGGCCGAGCAGCTCTCTGACATTCGCGACCGCCTCATTGTGGACCGCATCATACTCCTTGCCTCGGTGCGACATCTCCATGATGGACATGCCCGATCCTTTATAGTCCACCAGATCCGCCTGGGCTTCATGCAGAACCTCTAACGGCAGAACCGCGGGGCCTGCTCCAAAATTATACACACGTGCCATACGTTTGCTCCTTATCTGTTTGCCTGCCGGTGTGCCCTCAAGGGCTGCCTTCCCCGGTTGTCAAAACGGTCTTTATCATGCCTTGGCGTTCGATCATTGTCAATGAAGGAACTTTTGAAAACCCTTTGTACTGGACAACCCGCCCGAAAAAAACCATCATGCTCGTACCGTTCATTCATATCCTGTTTGCGTGTGCAACGGGGGATAGAAAACATGAGGAGTAAAGTACGTATGAACAATCCGATTTGGCTGATGACATCCGCTTTTCCGAAACTCACGTTCGACGAGGTGGTCGAGCGCGTCAAGCGTGTCGGCGCGCAAGGTGCCGAGTTGTGCGTCTTCCGCCGCGATGGTACACGTCGCGACCATGTGGCCACGCATCTAGATTATGAGACCTTTTCGCTGGAAGACGCCAAGCGTGTACTCGATACCTGCGCGAAAGAGGGTATCCGCATTTCAGTCGGTGCCTACGATAATCTGTTGGCAGGTGACCCCGCCGAGCGTGAGGCGAACCAGAATCACATCCTGAAGTTGATCCGTATCGCGCATCTGTTGGGTGGCGACGCCAATGACGTGTGTGTCGGTACGTTCGTTGGCTACAACCATGAACTCGGAAAAGAGGATGGCGGTTTCGCGAAGAACCTCGATCTGTACGCCAAGGTCTTCACGCCGATTGTCAAATATGCCGAGAGTCTGGGCGTGACACTGGTCTACGAGAACTGCCCGATGGAGGGATGGCGGCCGGCTTCGGCGCCCACAACCTACAACAACCTGCCCTGCACGCTGGCAGCGCGCAAGCTGATGTACGCGCTGATCCCGAGCAAGGCCCACGGCGAGACCTATGATCCGTCGCACGATGCTTGGCAGAATATCGACCCGGTGGACGTCATCGCGAATACCGATTTCTCGCGTCTGCACCGCGTACACATCAAGGGCACGCGCAACCACGCGAAGAGCCTGGCCGCGATCCAGTGGGGCCGTCTCTATCCGATGCAGCAGGTCGATGCCGATCTGGCAAAGCGCGCGGGCGTTTGTCAGCCGGCGAACGAGTGGGATCGCCACCATTACGAGCCGAGGCTGCCGGGTTACGGCGGATCGGACAGCATCGACTGGACAGCCTTCTTCAAGATCCTGATGGACAAAGGCTTCTCCCGCCCGTTCGTGATTGAGAACGAGGCCGATAATTCGTCGCACACCGGTAATGCCGCCGCAACGTTACAGGGCTTCGCTGCAACCGTGCTGTCGATGGCACCGGCGATCTGGACGCTCGATGCTGAGAAGGGCTGGTGGTTCGATCCGAAGCACCTCTCCGAGTTGAAACCGGCTGCGGCCAAGGACGTGCCGGTCGTGACCATGAAAGAGCTGGCCTGACCAGACTACCTTCCATACTCATACCACCCACGGCATGCCGTGGGTGGTGATGCACACAATGACTGAGACCGATAAAAAAACGATTAATGCCGACCGTGTGGCCGCGCTGGTGCGCGAGCTGCTGGTGGAACTCGGCGAGGATCCCGCGCGCGAAGGGCTCCAGCGAACGCCCGAGCGCGTGGCGAAGGCGCTGGCCTTCTTGACGGAGGGCTACGGTCAGACCGCACGACAGGTGCTCAATGGAGCGGTGTTCCAAGCGTACTTGAACCACATGATCATTGTGCGTGACATCGAGGTTTATAGTCTGTGTGAACATCATCTCCTGCCGTTCTACGGACGTTGCCATGTCGGCTACATCGCCAAGGACAAGGTGATGGGCGTCAGCAAGATCGCCCGCATCGTCGACTGTTTTGCGCGCCGTCTTCAGATACAGGAACGCCTGACAGAGCAGGTCGCCCAGTCGGTTATGACGGAGGTGCAGGCGGAAGGGGTCGGCGTGGTGATGGAGTGTCACCATCTGTGCATGATGATGCGCGGCGTCGAAAAACAAAATTCGGTGATGACGACCTCCGTGGTGTTGGGGTCGTTCAGGAACGACCCCGCCACGCGCCAGGAGTTCATGACACTGATTAACCGGTAGTCTGCCATGCGGATCGCGCTTTCAACCAACTGGAATGCCGCGCGCCATGAGGCGGGCGAGTTGCTGGTCGATGAAATCCTCGGCATGGGGTTTGACGCTCTAGAATTGGGCTACCTCACGACGGAGGAACTGGCTGCCGGTGTGCGCCGGAAAGTCGAGGCCGGCGAGGTGGTGGTGGATAGCGTACATGCCTTCTGTCCGGTGCCGTTGGGTGCGCCGCACGGCTATCCCGAACTCTATCTGCTGGCATCGAAGGACGATGACGACCGGGCCATGGCCGCGATCATGTTGCGCCGTACGCTGGAGTTCGGGGCCTCGATCGGTGCGCGGGCTGTGGTGCTGCATGCAGGACGTGTTTTCTTGGATGCCTGGTACAGTAAGCTGCACACCGGCACGTTGGTCGATGCGCTTGAGAAGGAGGGCGCGTTCGAGGCCCCCGCGTATCAGCGACTGCTGGCTAAGGTACAACGTCGGCGCACGGCGCGTGTCCGCAAAATTTTCGACCGCTTCTGCCTGTCGCTCAATACGCTACTGCCGGAGTTTGAGAAAGCCGGTCTCGCGCTGTGTCTCGAGAATCTGCCGTCGATCGAAGCCTTCCCCGACGAAAGCGAGATGGCGATGCTGAAGCAGCGTTTTGATACGCCGGCACTGGCTTACTGGCATGACATGGGCCATGGGCAGGTGCGCGCCAACTTGGGCCTGATCCGTCATGTTGATGCGGCGCGCGCGCTTCTGCCATTCACGCGTGGCATCCATATCCATGACGCGCTACCACCCACGCATGACCATCTGCCGCCGGGACAGGGCGCGATCGATTTTGCCGATTTCAATTTCTACGCGGCGGACGCAGTTCTTAAGGTGTTCGAGCCTTCGCCGCAGGTCAAAGCAGCGGAACTCACAAAATCCCTGGGTTTCGTGCGCCGAGTGTGGACGCAGGGGTAGAGTAGTCGAGGGAATCGAAAGAATCGACGGAATCGAATCTTTCGAATCTTTCGAATCTCTCGACTCCATCGACCACTTATCACCTCTTACCTATTACTTCTCTCTTTGCGCTTGCGCAAAGAACGCTTCGAGTGCCGTGATGTTTTTTTCAGCGTCGAAGCGTGACTCGATTGTTGTCCGCGCGGCTTGTGCTAGTGCATGCGCGGCGTCTTCCTCGCGTAGCAGTTCCTCAAGCGCGTCGGCCAGCGCATCCGGATCGTCGGGTGGCACCAGACGGCCGTTCACGCGATCCTCGATGACTTCACCGGCGGCACCGGCTTCGGTCGTGACGACTGGCGTGCCGAGCGCCATCGCCTCCAGCAGGATGTTGGCGATGCCGTCGCGGTCACCATCGGCGGTACGACGTGACGGTAACGCCACGGCGCGTGCGGCCAGCAGATGGGCACGGATCTCCTCTTGCGTGAGCCAGCCGGTGAAGGTGACGGCGGTATCGAGCGATAGCCGTCGTACGAGGGCATGCAGGTCGCGTTCGAGCGGGCCGCTACCGGCGATCTCACAGGTGAATTGTATGTCGCGCCGGGCAAGGCATGCGCAAGCGTGCAGCAGGGTGTCGAGCCCCTTTTTTTCTTCCAGTCGGCAGGCGGTAAAAAGAGCGTGGCCTTCGCGTGCGGGGTCAAACGGGAGGTGTGCCAGCGGCAGGCCGTGGTGGATGACGTGAACGTTTTCAGCCGGAATACCGCAAGCGATCACAGCATTTGCGGCTTGTTGCGAGCAGGCGGTCACAGCGGCGGCGCTGCGTAGACGTCGGTAGAGCAGGGGAGGCGACACCGCGAAAACGTCACGCGCGTGGACGGCGCAGCTCCACGGCAGATCGGCGGCCTGTGCCGCGAGACCGACCAGATCGGCGGTGATACCGGCGAACTGCGCGTGAAGCAAACGGGTACCGTCGTGCTGTACCGCCTGAAGCAGGGCGGCAGCCTGCGGCAGGCGGCGCGACAGACGGGCCGCCGTCACCGGCGCACGCGGCAGTTCCTCACGCAGACGGCGGCCAGCGGCACGGAGCAGCACCCTGCGGTCTGCGGCGGGCAGCGCCTGCCAGACAAACGGCAATGCTCCGGGCTGACCTTTTAACAGGCGCACCGTCAACGGCCAGCCACGTTGCCTGAGCAGATCCAACTCGCGCCGGATAAAGGTCTCGCTGGGCGCGGGCTGATCGAGCAGGCAGGTGATCGGGAAGGACGGCATAGGCAGCAGTTACGGCTGCGGGGGGCGCAGGTCGATGTCGGCCGGGATGGCGCGGATCGCCGCGCAAAGCAGGTCGATCGTCTGGGATGCGTCGTCCAAGCTGAGGACCTCGACCGGGCTGTGCATGTAACGCAGCGGGATGCTGAGTTGCGCCACCGCCGCGCCGGAGCGCGAGAGACGCATGGCCCAGGCACAGGTGCCGGTGCCGCGTCCGCGCACTTGACGCTGCACAGTCAGTTTGGCGGCTGCGGCCGCGTCGGTGATCAGGCGGTTCAAGGTTGTGTGGTAGGTGGGCCCCACGCCGATGACGGGGCCGCCGCCCAAACGGATGTCGCCCACGACCTTGCGGTCATCTTTCTGGGCATCGGCGGCAAAGGTCACGTCCACGCACAGGCCGATATGGGGATTGATGTCATACGCGGTGGTGATGCCACCGACCAAGCCGATCTCTTCCTGCACGCTGGCGACCATGTGCAACGCGACCGGAAGCTTCTCGCCGGCCAGACGGCGCATGGCCTCGGTCACAATGAACGCGCCGATGCGGTTGTCAAAGCCGCGGCACGCCACGCGGTTGTTCGCGAGCGGACGCCAGCCGGCATCGACGACTGCGGGACTGCCGAGGTCCACGAGTTCCAGCGCCTCTTCGCGCGTACGCGCGCCGATATCGACGGCGATGTCCTTGAACTCTTGCGGCGCGACCTTTTCCCTGTCTTTGGCAGACATCAGGTGGGGCGGACGCACCCCGAACACGCCGAACACGTTACCGTTCCGGCCTTGGATCACAATACGCTCGGCCGCGACCAGCGGCACGGTCACTCCGCCGAGCGGGCACATGTAGAGGAACCCGTCGTCGTCGATGTACTGCACCATGAAGCCGATTTCATCGCAGTGGCCTTCGATCATGACTCGCAGCGGCGCGTCGGGGTTGAGGCAGGCGCGCAAATTGCCGTGGACGTCAATGGTGAGATTGGGCACCGCAGCCTTCTTCAGATACTGAGAGAGCAAGGCCATGCCGTCGTACTCGAATCCGGTCGGCGTCGGCAAGGCCACCAAGGCTTGCAAGAGGTCAAGAGCGTGTTGATCCATGTAGAGTCACCTTTTAGTTACCAACGCGGGCGAAGCCCGCGATCCCAATTTACTCTTACACAAAGGCTCAAAGGACACAAAGGTTTTTTATGACACCTCATTCTCCTTCGTGTCCTTCGTGTCTTCGTGTGAGAAACAACTTGTTTTTTAAAGCACTATCCGAGGGCATTAGGGCCGGATGGATTCGACCTTCTTGCAGGCACCGTGCAGGAATTCGGAGAGGCCCTCAAGACCTTCCGTGAATTTCGTGTTCAGGAATGTTTCGACCGCAGCTTTGGCCATGTCCGGACCCCAGATCATCTGGCCGAGACAGAGCACGTTGGCGTTGTTGATGGCGCGGCACATCTTAGCGGCGAAAACCGACTCGACGACGGCGGCTGTCACGCCTTTGAAACGGTTGGCCACGATCGACATGCCCATGCCCGTGCCGCAGAAGAGGATGGCACGCAGAGCCGCTCCCGCCTGCATGGCTTCGCAGACCGCGACTGCGCTGTCGTAGTACGGGCGGTCTTGACCTTGCGCCTTGCTGTAGTCCGTTACCTCATACCCTTTCTCTTTCAAGAACGCGACGATCTGATCTTTGAGCGACACGGCGAAGGGATCCGCCGCAACCAAGATTTTCTTGTTATCTGCCATTTTTTGCTTTGCCTCCGTTTTTGGGTTGTTGGCGTGTCCGGTCAGGGCGGCTGCCCCAGCCAGCAGGGTTCCCGCCTTGCCAGCTTGCACCAGAAACGCACGACGTGTTGATGCATGCTTCATGTTTCGCTCCTTGTCGGCACGGTTCTACGGCCGGTTCACAAAGACTGCTTTGCGATGGAATAAAAACGCAGTTATGTTACACCATCAGGGATGGAGTTGAAAGCTTCCGTTTTCCGTCCGAAGGAGGAAGAGCCAGGATCCTCACACGATTCGGACATCGACACCCTTCTTGCGGAGACGTTCGACCTCGTCTGGCGGGGCGGCGGTGTCGGTGATCAGGATGTCGATTTCGGATGCAGGCATGATGTGCGCGAAACCTTCGCGCCCGAGCTTGGAGGCATCGGCCAGCACGATGGTCTGGCGCGCCTGCTGTGACATGCGGCGGCAGACGTCGGCAATATCCGCGCCGTCCGCAGTGGTGCCTTTGTCGGCGGTGATGCCGTCTGATCCCAGAAACGCTTTGCCGACATGAAACTGCTCAAGCTCGCGGATCGTGGCCGGTCCGGTCAGTGCTTCGATCGCGGGGCGGAACTCGCCGCCGGTGAGGGTCACCGAGAGGCCGGGGGTGTGGCGCACGAAGGGCAGCAGCAGGGTGGAGTTGGTCACGATGTTTACGCCCTGTCGGCCGATCAGGAAGCGGGGAATCAGCGAGGTGGTGGTGCCCGCGGTGATCATCACGTCGTCGAAGTCACCGATCAGGTCGGCGGCCGCGCGCGCGATACGGGTCTTCTCGTCGATGCGCGCGCGCTGGCGCTCGGCCACATTGGTGTGCAGGGTCGGCAGGCCGCCGCCGTGCTGGCGCACCAGATGGCCTTGGGCCTCAAGTTCCCTTAGGTCACTGCGGATCGTCACCTCCGATACACCGAAGTGGCGACTCAGCTCGCTGACAGAGAGTTCCGGCCGCTCCATCAGTAGCTCAAGGATCTGTTGTTTCCGATTGCGTTTTTTGGTCATTCAGCGAGTTCTTTCACAAATTGGTCGATGCGCTCCGCCATCACGCGGCGGATCTCAGAAGCCTGTACCTCGCGCAGCGGGACATTGCCCGAACACGACAGATGCGCGGCTGTACCGGCTGCCTGCCCGAGTTGCATCATGGTGCGGGAAAGGCGGCAGCTTGAAGCTGCGATGGCACTGAAACTGGCAGCGCGTCCGGCAATCAGGACATTCGTGGTTTTCAACGGCAACAGACAACGGTACGGAATGCCGTAGGGGCCTTTCAACTCACCGCTCGGTCCGCCGCCGCCGTGGTTGTCCATCGGGTGGTCGGCGATGGCGATGATGTCGTCGTGCTTTTGATTGGCAAGCGTCGCGATCAGGTCGCGCTGGTTGAGCACATATTCGCCACGCACACGGCGGGTCTCGCGCACGCCCATGACCGGAAAGATCGATTTCAGCCGGAAGCGCCGGAACTCATCGTAGTTCTTCTGATACCAATGCCAGTGCGCCAACACGCGGCGGCGGCACTCCGCATACGCTTTCTCGGGACCTAGCTCGAGATACTCTTCGCCGCGCATGGTCGGCAGCATGTTGACAAAGCGGTCGCCCTTCGGATATTGACCGACGAACGCAACCGGGAAGCCACCTTGCCACCAGCATTTTTCGGGAATGCCCTCGGGCAGCGGTTCGATCAGGTCGGGCTCATTTTTCGCGAGCGGCGTAATGCGGTACATGAGGGTGGCGCCGTTGAGACGCATGAGCGGCTCCGGTGGTGCGCCGGGCTCGTTGAAGTCGGCACGGCGGTCGCGTCCAGTCATCAACTCGCAACCGAGCTGGGCACAGAACACGGCATCTGTAGCGTCGATGAAGATTTTCGCGCGCACGACCGTGCCGTCGCTGAGCGAGACCGCGCTGACCGTGTCGTCCGCGTGGCGCGCCTCGCGGAAAGCCGTGTTGAGCAGCACGCGGCAGCGCCCGGTTTCATTCAACATGGCCAGCATGGTTTCCGCCATGGCGTCCGGCTCGAAGATCACACCGCGGCAGTGTTCGCGGAACCACGCCTCATTACCCATGCCGGGGCCGTGGCGGCGCAGGGTATGGGCATAGGAGACGCAGGGATCGGTTTCGATCATGCCGCCGGGGAAGGTGTACTTCTCCCACGGCTTGCACCAGGCGAGGTGACGGTCAAAGCGATAGACGCCGGCAACGCCGGGAATCTGCCGCAAACGCTGATAGACACGATAGGGCACACCTGTTCCGCCTATGCCCGGCTCCCAGTTGTTGACACCGCCGAGGGTGGAGGTCCCGCCCAGCATCGACTCCTTTTCGACGAGGATGACAGAGGAGCCGAGATGTGCGGCGGACCACGCTGCCGCGAATCCGGCGCTGCCACCGCCGATGACAGCGACATCACAGGTGAGCGCCGCTTTTTGTTCGGCTACGCATGTCCATGCGGCGCACATTAGCACCGGCAGGATGCGTGTATGTTTTTTTACCGTCATCATTGAATGCTCAAAAGTGTCCAGTCGCCGTCTGCGGCGGAAACGGGGTCGCACAACAGCAACGCACAGAGGAATGTGGCCCATCGGAACACGGTCTTCATGTCTGATCTCCTTTCGCCTACTCGGCAACAGTTTTCCCAAACAGCTAAAAAGTAACAAATAACGTTTATGAAAGCAATACGAAAAATAAAATAAAAAAATCGGAGAGTTGGCGTTGCCAAAAAGGCGATGGCATGGTACGATCTAAAACATGCGCTCGACTGGGGTCGAGGGTGACCCCGTGTGGGCTTATCAACGTCCGGGTACAGGTTAAAAGAGAGGAATCCATCATGAAGCGTATGGTGTGGGCGGGTTTGGTTTGCGGACTGGCGATGACGGCGGCGATGCAGATGGCGGAGGCCACAGAGACGATGAATGAACGGTATCGGCCCAAGCTCTTCAAGCAGTTTGGCGATCATGTCAACACGCCGGACGGATTGACGCAGGACCGGCACGGCAACATCTACATGTCGGCTCCTAATTTTGTGGATCCGTCCTATCCGGGGGCCATCATGAAGATGGACAAGCGGACCGGGAAATGGTCGATCTTTATGACGGCGCTGGTCCATCCCGAGACCGGGCGCGGTGCGCCGATGGGCATTGAGTTCGCGGAGGACGGCACACTCTACTACTGCGACAACCAGTACTTCAACAACAAGAACTACAAGTCGCGCATCATGCGCGTGGTGATCGACAAGAAGGGCGAGCCGCAGCGCATTGAGCCGGTGGTCGAGAATATCAAGCTCGCCAACGCGGTGCGTGTGCGCGGAAATGCCATCTACTTCACCGATACCTTTTTTGACCTTGAGGGCAAAAATCTCGGCGGGGTCTACCGCGTGCCGTTCAGTGCCTTCAGTCAGTGCCCGGTGCGGTTGCTGCCCAAGGCTCAATGGCAACAAGATCCGTACTGTATCGGGGTCACGGAAACCACCCCGTTGTCGCACCGCAAAGATGCCGCCGCCGCCGACGGCATGTGCTTGGACAAGGAGGGTAACATCTACGTCGGAAACTTCGGCGACGGCCACTTCTACATTATGCGTGTGCAGCGCGACGGTTCCTATGCCAAGCCCGAGACGCTCATTCACGATCCCAAGATCTTCCCGAGCTGCGACGGCATCTGCTATTACCCCCATAAGAACTGGGTCATCATTACCGACTCCGAGCGTAACGCGGTGCGCTACTGGGATATCAAGGCAGGGACGCTGGGGCTGCTGTGGGAAAACGGGGACACCGACGGTGCCGACGGTCTGCTGGATCAGCCGTGCGAGCCGATGGTGTGGGGCGACAAGCTGATCGTCGTGAATTTCGACATGAAGTTCCCGGGGCTGTTGAATACGGTGAACGATAACGTACACACCGTCAGCGTCATCGATCTGGGCACAGGTGGTTGCCCCTTCCTGAACCTGTTCAGGTAGGAAGCTGTGAGTGACCGGTGATGGGTGATGATCTGTGAGAGGCTCTTGCACGACCCCTTGCTTATAGGTGTGGCACGGGCATCTTGCCCGTGTTTCATGGGCGGGACGCCCATGTCACGAGGGGGTTTGCAAGAGGCTCTTGAGTTTACTGTCAGGGACAGAAAATGCGGGATTTTTTGGATTTCAAGGGCAAGACGGCGCTGGTGACCGGCGCGGCCGGTGCGATCGGTAAGGGCGTCGCGCTGGGGTTGGCCCAGCGCGGCGCACGGGTGGTCGTCACGGATCTCAAGCAAGATACGGTTGATGCGGTTGTCGCAGAATTGACATCCGCCGGATACGATGTGGCGGGGCTGGCCGCTGATGTGACGGACGAGTCGCGCGTCAAGGCGGTGGTGGAACTCGCCGCAACACGGTTCGACAAAACGATCGACATCCTCGTGAATGTCGCGGGTGTGGCGGGTCAAAAGCCCGTTGAAGAGATTACTGAAAAAGAGTGGGATTTTGTCTTTGCGGTGAACTGCAAAGGCACCTTCTTTTTCATCAAGCATGTCGTGCCCCTGATGAAGGCGCGCAAGTCCGGCAAGATCGTGAATTTTGCTTCGAAATCCGGCAAGACTGGTTCGGCTTTATGCAGCCACTATTCGGCAGCCAAGGGTGCGATCATCACGCTGACACAGGCGTTGGCGTATGAGTTCGCCAAGGACGGCATCCAGGTGAACTGCGTTTGTCCCGGCATCACGGACCAAACAGGTGTGTGGAACTTTATGTCCGCCAACTACATCGATAACCTCAAGCAGACGCGCGAGCAAGTCGTCAAGCAGTTCACCGCCAAGGTGCCGCTCGGCCGCTTGGCCAGTATCGAGGATGTGGTGGATGTGACCGTCTTCCTCTGTTCGTCTGGTGCGGACTACATGACCGGCCAGGCGGTCAACATCACCGGCGGACGGGAGATGCATTGATAGTGCGTCAGGAGGGTACGATGAGCGAGCGAGAGATCACAAAAGAGAGTGTGGCGAAGATGATGGACCATGCGGTGTTGAAGCCGGCGATGACCGATGACGACATCCGCAGGAACGCGGCTTTGTGCGCGGCGCGCGGGGTCGGCAACCTGTGCGTGCGGCCCACGGATACGGCGCTTGCCGCGACGTTGCTCAAGGATTCCGGGACGACCGTTGCGGTCGTGGTGGGCTTCCCGCACGGCGCGAACCGCCCTGAGGTGAAGGCACTCGAAGCCCGTCTGGCCATTGAGGACGGCGCGGACGAGCTGGACATGGTGATGAACATCGGCAAGTTTCTCTCGGGCGACGGCGACTACGTGCGGCGCGACATCGCGGCAGTTGTGGCTGAGGCCAAGCCGCACGGGGTGTTGGTCAAAGTGATTCTGGAGACTGCGCTGCTGACGTTGGATCAAGTGGCCCGCGCGTGTGAGCTTGCCATTCAGGCCGGTGCGGACTTCGTGAAGACCTCCACCGGCTTCAACGGTGAAGGTGCCACGCCCGAGGCGGTCGGGGTGATGCTTGAGCGCTGCGCGGGACGCGTCAAGGTCAAGCCCTCGGGCGGCATCCGCGACTGGGAGACGGCCGTGCGCTACGTGCGCATGGGCGCGGACCGCCTGGGCGTCAGTGCATCCGACAAGATTTTGGACGGTGCGCCGGAAGGATGCTGAAGATGCTGGCTGTGGTGTATCACGGCAAGGGCGATGTGCGAGCGGAAAGCATACCTGCGCCGGTTTGCGAAGATGGCGGACTGTTGGTGGAGGTGGAGGCTTGCGCGGTATGCGGATCGGG
>JAKJHA010000281.1 GCA_022704125.1 Verrucomicrobiota bacterium
ACACTGCCGGTGATGACCGCCGTGACGGAAACGGAATTCGCGGGCGTTGCAAGGACCACGGTGCCGCCGTTCACATTGACCTGCGTGACGCCGTCGGGCACAGATGACAGCGTCACAGTGCCGGGGCCATCCTTGGCAAGCTGTCCGGTTCCGGCGTCTTGGGTCACGCTGATCGCGGTGTTTGACGTGGTCACTCGGCCCCCCGCTGTCAAAGACAGCGGAACGGGGAGCCGCGCGTCAAGCGTGCCGGATTGCACGACGGCGGAACGAAAGATGCTGGAGGATGCAGGCGTGGCTTCAAGGACCATGACCCCCGCCCCCTGCTTCTGGATGGTGCCGTCGCCGTTCAGACGGAGGGCCAGGGTGTTGTTTTCGGCCGCGTCGGCAATCACGGTTCCAGAAGCGCTGGCATGGACGATCGGGGGAATCTGGGCTTTCGTCCCAAGCCACTTCTGCATCAGGTAAGACTGGACCAGCATGCGCTCGGTTTCACTGAGGCGGTTGGTGAAGACGGCCACCTCGCACAGGTTGTCGCCACCGGCCCGCTTGCCGGAAGACATGATGCCGCGGTCATTGAAAAAATTGGCGGCCTGTGACAGCTTGCCGGCCATGGCCACTTCCAGCAATTGCCAGCCTCGCTTCGGCGGGAGTGCGGTGCCGTCGATACGCACGCCGTCCAGATAGGTGCGCCCTTGACGGACGGCTGTGGTCGACCATTCATTTGGATGCCAGATCATTGCGGTGGGTGATCCGGTGGTAAAATCAGTGATGTGGAAGTCGGGCATGCCGTCAGACATGCTACCGAAAACGTAGCCATAAGACTGGAAAACGCCGTGGACGGCAAAGACGTGGTAGATCTTGGTGAAGCTAGCGACCGTGTTTTCCGGCGTGGTCCACGTCATGGTGCGCAACGAGCCGTAGCGACCGAACCAGACGGAGGGCATGGTGCCGTCGGTGCCGGCATTCAAAACACACTGGGGGGAGATGTTGGTGTATGTCCAGTTGGCGACAGCGCGCGGATACAGGAAGGGGGCTCCGGTGTCGGGTTCGCGCACGTCGAGCCAGGCGTCGACATAGGTGTTGTCGTTGGAGGAAACGGTGACAAGGTTGGTCGTGGCGTCGACCCAAAAGGCGGCACTGGCGAGAATCTCGTATGGACAGGGTGCCGGTGCGGCGAGCGTACGCGTATCGCCTTGGATGCGCAGCGCCCCTTCTCGGACAACGAGGCGTCCCTCTGTCTGTTGCGTCAGATTGGAGGCCGCCAGGGCAAGCGTCCCCGCCTCGGTCTTGTTGTATGTCCCCTCCGAGATAAAAAGGCGGTCCACGAGATTCGATGTCTCGCCGGCCGGTACGGGGGCAATGACCGTCTCGCGATAGCCCGCACCGGTTGGAGCGGCTGAGGCCTCAAGAAGCAAGCAAGTGAGAAGAACAGTGCTGACGCGCAGTGACGCCGCAGTGAAAGAACTCATACCCAGAAGCCGTACGTTCATGTGAGACTCTCCTATCAAGCGGCTGAAACCGCAACAGCCCAGCCGTGTAACCTGCAACTAATGATAATCGCCAGTGTTTTTATCGTATCCGTCCGCCACGCCCCCGTCAAGCAGGAGGGCATTGATGCGCGCACCACATCAAATGAAGATTGCGGGAATGAGGGGAATGTGGGTACTATACCGGTGACGTGATAAGGGCGTGCGGGTTGCCCGTGTGCGAGCATACGGCGAAAGGAGAAAACGATGAAAAGGATGATCGGGTGGTTGCTGGTGGTAGCGGCGGCGGTTGCGCAGGGCGCGGGCAAGGACGGAGTGTTCTGTGTCACGGATTTCGGTGCGGTGCCGGACGGCAAAACTGACAACACGGCGGCGATCCAGAAGGCGATCGACGCAGCGGCGGCGGCCGGCGGCGGCACGGTGCGGGTCGCGGGCGGGGCCTTTATGACCTACACGCTCTACCCGCGCTCGAACACGCGCTTGGAAATCGAGGCCGGTGCCTCGCTGGAAGGCGGTCCCGATCCGCTCCTCTATCCGGAATTTGAACCCTCGCCGCACTGGCGGGTCGAGTACAGCCTGCGCCGCAACAAGCGTGCGATGTTCTACGCCGTGGCGCAGACCAATATCGCGATCTGCGGCCGGGGCACGATCAACGGGCGCGCGGAGCTGTTTCATGAAAAGACCGAAGGGACGCATTGGTGGCGTCGCAAACACGATCAGTTGATCACCGGGCGCAACATCTTTCTGGTCGGGTGCAAGAACGTCCGGCTTGATGATGTCACGATCCTGAACCCGTCGGGCTGGAGCATGTGGCTGCTGGATTGCGAGTTCGTGCAGGTCCGCGGCCTGAAGATCGAAATGGATCTGCGCTTTCCGAACGGCGACGGCATTCACATCGGGTCGTGCCGCGACGTGACGGTCAGCGACTGCATCGTGCGCAGCGGCGATGACGCGCTGATCCTGCGCGCTTACCAGCATCAGTTGCACGGACCTGTAGCGTGCGAACGGGTGGTGGTGGCGAACTGCGTTTTGCAGAGCAACTCTGCGGCCATCCGCATCGGCTGGACCCACGACTATCTGATCAAGGATTGCCGTATTAGCAATCTGGTGATCCGCGAGTCTCATACCGGCATCAACATCGATATGCCGGATATGAAGCATGTGCCGAACGACCCGCCGCGCGGCGAAGGGGTGCCGCCCCTGCCGGAAACCGTGCATCCCTTCGGGGTCGAGAATGTGCATTTCAGCGACATCAATCTCGAGTGCCGCAATGCACCGATCCGCGTCAGGTTCTCAGAAGACACCAAGGTCAGCCGCATCCGCAACCTGACCTTTTCAAACATGACGATCCGCTCACCGGAGTATCCCTCGTTCACGCTGCGCCCGGACGATGATGTCAGCGACATCCTCTTGAGCAACGTGCGGTTTGAAATGCAGCCGGGCGGCAAAGGTGCCTTCAACATCAAGGGCCTACGGCGGCTGACACTGGATCGTGTGACCTTCATTCATTAGTGCCTTGCGGCTCAACAAGCGCAATAAAAAACAAGCGCATGACGCACAAAAACCGGTTGCGGTTGCAGTCTGAAAAGGGTATGATCCGGGGCAGATCGTTCACGGTGAACGTTCCAGCCTGAGCAACGAACGCATGAGATAGAAAAGACCCCTC
>JAKJHA010000033.1 GCA_022704125.1 Verrucomicrobiota bacterium
GGCGGGCTCGCCTCTGTCATTGGTCAGCGCATCCGAAGTGCCGTGCGCGATGTTGACAAAGCCTGATACCGAAGTCAGGTCCACTTTCTCGCCAACCGCGACGTCTTTGGGGAAAGTGTTGCCAAGTTGATCATAGATTGTGACCTTCAATTTGAATGAGGCACGAAATTGGTGGTCGGCGATTGTGGACTCCGGAAATGTTCTTGTCAGGTATTTTGGATAGATTACCGTGACCGGCGTGACGCTCTCGCCTCCGCCAGCATAGTAAGCAGTTATTTTCGAGTCGCGATCCATTCCGCTTGCAGCCGTAGGCACAACCGTCACCGACTTTTTATTCGAACTGTGGATTGAGATGTTTCCTTCTGCACTCCACCTGCATACTTTGGATGAAGAGGAAATTTTGATCCTATTCCGCTTATCGGAAGGCGATTTGGCGTATAACACAATTCTGGCAGATTCCGGTAATGCCCCCAGATAATCCCACCGATTCACCGGATCATTCCCCACGAATCCGTACAGATTCAATCCGCCGTCCTCTTCGATCGGGTCGCGGCTGATGAAGCGGCCGTCGAGGGGGTTGTAGGGGCGGAAGGTGTAACAGACCAGACCGAGCGTGCCGTCCCAGACCTCGGAGGAGAAGCGGAACGGATTGAGACCGGCGGCGGGGCCGGTCGCGGCCATGTCCTCGCCGAAGGGGCCGTGGTCGTAGGCGGCGGCGATGCCGCCCGCAGAGTCGAAGAGCTCCGTCACGTTCTTGGCCTGGTCGAAGGAGTAGGTGAACCAGCCGGACGGGGTTTGCAGGACCAGCGGGCGGGTGGCGGCGGGTTCGGTCGGATCCCAGACGACGGTGTGGTCGCGACGCGGGTATCGGACGCCCTGGTTATGGATGTTCCCGGTCATGAGAAAATGATAAACCCGTGCGCCACAAACCGCAACAGAAAATGCAACAGAAAATGCAGTCCGCTAGTGACAGGGTGGTGCGAAGATCATGCGTTTTTCTTTGTGCGCGGAGACACACTTAATCCTCACACTTAGTCGAATACACTTAGTCTCCACACCTAGTCGATTGCGTCGGCGACGAAGTGTTTTGGACGAAGTGTAGGGACGCCCGCGCTTCCGACTGCGCACACACAAAACACGCGCTCGGTTCGCACGACCCCTGTCGCTTGCCTATAACTTACATCAAAGTTATCCTCATTTACATTCCCGTGCGAAGCGCGGGCGGCGGGCTAACATTGAACGTAAGTAAAACAACCCGATCATCTCGGTCATGATTATCGCGATGGTGTCGCACTGTGACAGGCACTCTCACCCTCATGGCTTGAAGAATCATTTCCTGCAGCGCATCCGTCACCAACACACGCAATTCAATCCACGAACCGGGACTGAGCTTTAAATACTGCGCCTCTGGGTTACTCCCAAAATCAAAATGAGCGTCATTCATATCATCGTGTTCTATTCCACTGGGCACAAGGATAGTGATCACGTCATCCAATACCCAAATCTCATTGCGCGACATGTTTTGAACACGCAGAAGAAGATCGGAGGGGCGTTCTGCGTCAACAGGGGTAATCAGGATGGCCTCAGTCGCAAACATTGATGTGTCCTGTTTCATATTTAATCCTTCTGAGCATTGGGTTTGGTGCGGAGAACAACCGCTTTTTCTTGAAACCAACCTCAAATCCTTCCAACACATGGAACCATTCATCAGGTTATTAAACGTTTGCTCGTCTGCCATATAGGCTCCATATCTACCATATACATACACCAATCTGTTTTTGCCTGACCATGGCTCTTTTTGATACACGAGTATATTTGCTTCGCGATTCGTCGGAAGCACGTAAACCTCCTGCCATTTGAAATCTCGATATTTAGCGTCGATTTCGCACATATCGCTAAATGAATCGGGACGCTTACCATTGTGTATCGCCATATACTTCCTGACGTCCCGTGCAATAGACTCAACCTGCGCGGCTTTTTTCTTTATCTTGAGTTCGGCACCAGACAACCTTCGAGGCGGAATGATACCGAATCGCACATAGATCACCACTACGAGGGCAACACCTATCCACGCAAACAACTTTTTTCTTTTCACCCACCGACCTCCTCAACTATTCGGACCATCCAGAATGGCAACAATACTGTTTTTCGCATAACATCCACTCCTGTCAATGTCTCGATTCGACTCCACCCTCTTCGCCCTTCATGTTATCGATGAAGGGTGGTTTTGTACATGTTTTTCCGATGTTCAGATGTAATCGGTTAGCGACAGGGGGCATGCGAGTCAAGAGCGTGTTTTGTGCGTACGCAACGGGAGCGTGGGCGTCCCGCCCGCTTTGTGAAAGGCCGATCGTGATTCCGACGCGCGGCTTGATTTCAAAATGAAATATGCGCATCAGCCTTTTGCAAGGCACGTTGTCGCAGGCGAGAACGCCCGCGTTACCTTCTTACGACCCCTTTTCATCAGAAACGCATGATCCTCGCGTACCCCTGTCACTAACCGATTACTGTTCAGATTTTTCTTCACTTGATAACGCTTCAATCTGTTTTCTATAGCGAGTATCGGGGTCTACCATCACTAAAGTGAGTGCAGTTTGTGCTCTGATCTGGATTTTTTTACGGCGGGCGGCGCGATCTTAATGCGGACCGGGCGCAGTCAGTGCTATTGTACGGGCGATGTTTTTGTTTCCATCATCTGAGAGGCGAAGATCCGAAAGAAAACATCCTGCAGGGCGGCCCGGCCTTCGCGATTGAGGCGCTGCAGGGCGGCGATTTCGTTGGCCTGTACGCGCAGTGAGGCGGTCAGCGTGCGGTCGTTGCGTATAACCCCGAAATGTGCGCCGTCGCCGCCGCGTGGCAACAGCCGAGCCTGCTCGGGCTTGACTTCCGGCATGATTGTGACCGTGTGCCGTATCAGATCCGCCGCGCGCAGGAGTCCCCCGAAGGTCAGGTCCGGGGACAACGCCGGGTCCTGTCCGCCGATCCGGCGGTTGAGCGGCAGCGGACGTTTGGTAAACGTGGCAGGCGGTAACTGCTCGTCGATTGCGCCTTCGGGACCGAGCGCGACAACACAATAGCCGTTGTGGACCGCGCACTCCAGCACGGCGTGTTTCAGAAGCAGCGACAGCAGAATGTGGCTGATCGAGGGCGCGGCGGCCGCCGGGGGGGGCGTGCCCTGTGCCTGTGTGGGCGGCGACGGCTGTTGCAGGATGACCGCATACGTCTCGATGGCGGTCCCGCCTGATTCGCGCTGGCGCAGGTGTTTGAACGCAACGCTGTTCGTGGTGCCGTCGGCGTCGGCGAGCGAACGGATTGCGCTGCGGGCCGCCTCCTGATCTTTGAGCGACAGGAGTTGTACCCAGCAGAGCCCTTTGCCGTTGCGAGTCGGCGCGATATAGTCCAGACGGTCGCCCGTTACGGCCTGCGGCTTCAGGTGGCCGGCGGTCGGCGCATAAAGTCTGTGACGTTGCTTGCCCAAGAAGGGGGTCCAAAGGCCGGGTCGATCGATGGCGCCGAGCGACATGAAAAATGCGTCATCCGGCACCGCGTGCCAGAGCGGTTCGGAGGGGGTGCGCCACGAGGCGAGCAGTGCGTCAAGCTCCGAACCTTGCCTAGCGGTGGCGCGCAGGGTGAGGCCCAGCGCCGCGCCTTCCAGCGTGAACGCAAACGAAAGGCTCTCGCACTCGCGCAGCAACTGGTCGAGATCGACGGTGTCCGCCGCCTGCGCGCTGCGCGCGCCGGCCAAGTCGGCTATGCGCTGTGGATTGACCAGGATACGAAAGGTTCCTGGCAGGCTTTGCGGTGGAGCATCAAGGAACTTCGAGCGATTCTGCCAGACCCACGTCAGCGCGGGGAGCGAGACCGAGGTAAAGAGGTAGCGGTCCGCCACCGCCACCGCCACGCGTGGCGCGCGGTTCGTGTCGGAGGGGGCGGCGTAGAGCGTGAGAGCGTCTTGCGTCTTGTGCTGCGCATAGGCTGCTGTGAAGGCCTGCCGGATCAGTGTACCATCGTCGGCCAAGGGGATGATGGCCACGCTCGCGGGATTGTCGGGTGCGGGCGGGGTGTCGGGATCGACCGACTGCACGATTCTGAGGGGGGCTGCAACTGCGATGCCCGTGTATGCAGCGGGTAACAGCAACGCCTGATCGAGGCGGGCGCGGACCTGCTCCTGCACCAGCGGCAGATCGGCGACGCGACTGAATGCGGCAGTGCTGTAGTGGATACTGCGGATGCTGTCCGCCTCCAGGATGCCGACAAACAGACGCTCTGCCCGGCAGGAGAGGGAGGCCAGCAAGATGACACTCGCGATCAAATGATTGGCAGACATGGCGGGCGATCCTAACTTAACGTCGGCGTTTGGGTTGGGGGCGGTAGAACATCAGCATGACGCTCTTCAAGTGTTCCGCGAGATTCGGATCACTGCCGAAGACGTCGTCTTCTGAACCGCAGGTTTTGTTCTGGATGTTGGCTGAAACGAAAATCGCCTCGTTGGTGTTGATGCTGTCGCCTTTGCGCCGGTCTTCAAAAAGCCCTTGGTCGACCAGCATCTGGAAGATGCGGGTGACCTCTTCGCTCGGCAGCGTGATGCGCGTTTCCACCACATCGTTCCAGTTCGGGTCAGTGTGATTCGCGGCGAAGGGGTTGGTCACCAGCATGCTGCTGCCCTCGCGTACCGTCACGATGCCATTGCCGTCCATGCGGATGGCGACACGCTGAATCGGTTTGACGCGATAGTTGTAGTGGCGGATTGAAACCCAGTTGAGCCCGGACTCCTTAACAGTGAAATAGGGGTAGTCGATAAAACTCGCGCATCCGCTGACCACGGCGACCGCGAGCAACGCACCCAAAAGCATTCGTTTTTTCATGTCAGATCAGTTCCTTGATGTATTTGTTTTTCAACAAGCGCCAGACGACCACGATAAAGGCGCTGAGCGGAATCGCCAGCAGCACGCCCAAAATGCCTCTGAAAACCACGCCCCAGAAGAGCAGCGAAAAAATGATGGCCGGATCGCTCAAGCCGGTCTTTTTGCCTTGGATGCGCGGCGTGATGAAGTAGCCGTCCAACACCTGCACAACGCAAAACACAGCGATCACCAAGATCAGCCGCACGATGCTGCCCCCTTCGCCGAAAACAGCCATCGGCAGGGTGACGGCCAGTCCGATGACATTACCGAGATACGGGACAAGGTTGAAGCAGCCCAGAGTCAGGCCGATCAGAAATCCGTAGGGCAGCCCGACCAGCCAGAAACCCACCCCGAACAGTAGGCCCTGGATAAAGGAGACCGTAAGCTGACCGCGGAAAAAGGCGACGATGATCGCGATGAATTCGTCGATCAGGTAGGCGACGTCACGGCGCGTGGTGGGTTTGAGGAAGGGCAGGAAGGTTTCGACATCGCGTCCAGAGAAGGGGCGGGCCGTCAGGAAGTAGATCAAATAGACCGGCACTACCAGCCAGCCGACCAGCGAGGCGACATAGCGGATCGCGCCCATGCCGACCGAGAGCGCCTTGCCGCCGACTTCGTCGAACGAGATTTGCTCCGCCAGCGAGGCGATGTAAGTGTGCGGCGCGGCCAGCAGCGGGATTTTCCCTTCCAGCCCGTATTTGGCGAGGAAAGCCTGTAGGCCCGGATGGGATTCAGTCATGGCGGTGGTGACGCGCTCAAAGAGTGCGGGCAGGTATTCGATCAGCGATACAAGCTGTGTCACAAACAGTTTACCGAAAAAGGAGAACAACGCCACCAGCGGGATCACGATGGAGAGGAAGAGTGCCAGAAGCGCCAACAGATTGGAGCGGCGCAACCGACGGTGCAGCCAGAGGTAGTAGGGCTTGAGCAGCAGGGTCAGGATCAGCGCGACAATCAGCGGGGTCAAGACCACGGAAACCGCCGAGAGCAACGAGAACACGGCCCACAGGATCAATGCCACGAAACCGGTGACCAGCGTCGCGCATAACACGGTAATGCCTGCGGCGACGATGCCGTTCTGCCGCTCCGTGAATACAATCACCGGTCTGCCGTTGTGCGGGCGGTTACGGTAAACAGACATACAGAAATCTCCAGAAAATCATTCACTTTGAGTTTAGGCGGAAGACGGCGGCTTTGCAAGGGAAAGCGTGCGTTGACATTCGGAGCCTAAACCTCTAAACTCCGGGCACAGATTTGGATGGATTTCAGAGTGAAGGCACGTAACTGTTAAGGAAGGGGATCGAGATGACCAGACGTGAGTTTATGCAAGGAGTGGTGTTGGCGGGCGTGGCGGCCGGGATGCCGCTGCGGGGCTGGACGGCCGGACAGGCGAATTTTAAGACCCGGCTGCAGAAGGCGTTGATCGCCTCCGTGGCCGATGATGCGACCTGCGAGCGGATTGCCAAGGCGGGTTTCCCGGGCGTGGAACTGACCAAGAAGGATGTCACGCTTGAGGATGCGCAGAAGGGACGCGCCATAGCGGAGAAGCACGGCGTCAAAATCCATTCGTTCATGGCCGGCTGGGCCGACTTCGGTAATGCGGACGCCGAGGCGCGCCGCCGGTCGATCGAAGATATCAAGCGCCTGATCCGTGTGACGGCTGCCTATGGCGCGGATGCCATGTTGCTCGTGCCCTGCCTCCGTATGGGGGGAACGATACCGAATCCGACGCAGTTCAAGATCGTGTATGATCCGGCGACCTGTCAGATCAAGTCGGTTGTGGAAGGTGACAACGCGCCCTTCGCCGATTATATCGCGACGCACAACCGGGCGTCGGATCTGGCGCGCGCGGGCGTGGAAGAGCTGATTCCGGTGGCGGTCGAGAATGGTATCACGATCGGGCTTGAGAACGTGTGGAACAGCATGTGGGTGATGCCGGACTTTGCCACGGCGTTTGTGCGTCTGTTCAAGCACGACCGGATCCGCGCCTATCTGGATCTCGGCAACCATGTGAAGTATGCGCCCACGGAGCAGTGGCTGAGGGCCATGGGACCGTTGATTGTCAGGCTCCACATCAAGGACTTCAAGATCGACCGCGCGAAGAAGAACGACGGTGACTTCGTGCCGATCGGCAAGGGGAGTGTGGACTGGGTGTCGGTGCGCAAGGTGATCGACGAGGTCGGTTACAACGGCTGGGTCACGATTGAGAGCGGCGGATACACCGACGCCGAGCACAGCGCGCTGATGGATCGGTTTTTCGCTGGACAGGGTGCCTAGACGTCTGAACGATCACCGGTCGTGCGGTTTTTAATCGGGGAGGGTCTTGCAAAACCCCTTGCCTGCAGGTGTGGCACGGGCATCTTGCCCGTGTTTCATGGGCGAGACGCCTATGCCACGAGGGGGGGTGCAAGAGCCCCCGGGATTGATAATTGTTGGAAAGAGAATCAGAACACAGTAAGAGGAAAGAAACAATGCAGAATCGTCGTACGTTTATCAAGGGAACGACCGCCTTCGGCGCGGCGCTGGCCGCCGCGCCTTCCATCACGCTGGGCCAGGGGCAGCGTGTGTTCAAGTTTGCACTGGTCGGCTGCGGAGGACGCGGATCAGGTGCGGCCCGTGACATTACAGCCGCCGCTGCGCGGCTGGGTCATAAGGCGGTGATGGTCGGCGCGGCCGACTTTTTCAAAGACAAGGCGGCGGCGGTATGCCGCGCCAACGGATGCGACGAGAAGTTCGCGTTCGGTGGTGCCGACGGATATCTGAAGCTCATGGAGTCGGATGCCGAGATCATTCTGTTGTGCGCGCCGCCGATCTTCCGCGCGCGGCATGCCGAGGCGTGCGTCAAGGCGGGCAAGCACATTTTCGCGGAGAAGCCGGTTGCGACCGATCCGGCGGGTCTGCGTCACTTCTTGCAGGTGGTGGAGGCTGCCAAGGCGGCCAAGCTGTCGATCCTGTCCGGGACGTGCCACCGTCACAATAACCGTGCTTTGCGGATGATCGGGCCGGTGCGCAATGGTGTCATCGGCGAGATTCGCGGTGGCGTGGTCTACCGTTGCCATGGCGCGATGAGCCCTGCCAACTATCTGCGCAAGCGCCGTCCGGAGGACACGAACGCTTCGTATCTGGCCAACAACTGGTACCACTTCCGCGAGATGTCTTCTGATCACCTGACAGAGCAAGCGGTGCATGAGATCGATCTGGCCAACTGGTTCATCGGGCGGTTGCCCAAGCAGGCGATGGGCATCGGGGCGCGCCACCAGCGTTCGACCGGCAATACCTACGACTGTTTCGGGATTGACTACGATTATGGCAACGGGTTGCATGTGCATACGGTGGCGCGTCAGATCAACGGCTGTTTCGATCGTTGCTGCGCGGTGTTGAGCGGCACTGAAGGCCAGATCGACGTGCTGGGCAGCAAAATCTTGCGGCCTAACGGTACGAGCGAGCCGTTCCCGTTCGACGAAAAGGCGATTGAAGGCCGTGACAACAACATGCTCACCATGGAGCACTCAGACTTTTTGGAGGGGCTGCTCAGCGGCAACCTGCTGCATGAGGGCGAGCAGATCGCGATGGCGACCGCCTCCGGCATGATCGGCACGCTTGCCGCTTATACCGGCCAGATGGTGCGCATGAGCGATCTGCTCGAAAACAAGGACTCTCCCTTCTACTCCATGAATCATCCGATCACGGCGGCCGATTTTGAAAAGGGCGACGTGCCGATGATGCCGGAGTTCAAGGCCGCTGTGCCGGGCAAACCTGAAGTGACGACATAGAAAAGCGGCTTTGGTATCGACCGGAGACGGGGAACATGGCAAAATGCACGCTGTGTTGATGGTCGGGCGGCAAAGATGCCGTTGCGGCCGTCCGGAGATTATGCATGAAACGGTTCCTTTCCGGATTGATCGGCGCGTTGCTGGTCTGTTCCGCGCGCGCCGATCTTTTCAAAGACGGTGAGACGGTTTGCTTTTTTGGCGATAGTATTACGCACGGTGGGCGTTTTCACAGTTACGTCTACGACTACTATCTGACGCGTTTTCCTGACCGTACGGTGCGGTTCGTCAACGCTGGGGTTTCCGGCGATTCAGCGGGCGGCGCACAGGGGCGGCTGGCGGACGACGTGGTTGCCAATAAGCCGACTGCGGTGGTTGTCATGTTCGGCATGAACGACGTGGGCCGTGGCAACTATGTGGCGGAGCCCAATGAACAGCAACGGACCGCCCAGCGGCAGGCGCTGGAGAGGTACCGCGCCAACATGGAGCGGCTCACCGCACGTCTGCGCACTGAGGCGGGGGAGCCGCGTCTGCTGTTTGTCACGCCGTCGCCGTTCGATCAGACCGGGGTCAACGACCGCAACAACAACCAGCCGGGGTGTAACGACGGGCTGGCGCGGTGCGCGGAGATCGTCCGCGAACTGGCGGCGCAAAACAAGGGTACGGTCGTCGATTTCCATGCGCCGATGACCGCTTTCAACCTTGAGCGGCAGCGGTCGGATCCGGCCTTCACGATCATCGGGCCTGACCGTGTGCATCCCGGTGCGCCGGGGCATCTGATGATGGCTTGGTTGCTTCTCAAGGCGCAGGGGGCACCGGCGCTGGTCGCCAACGTTGAGATCGACGCGGCGGCGGGCCGGGTGGCGGCGAGTGAAAACGCGACGGTCACCGGACTTGAAAAGCGGGGCGGCGGGTGGTCCTTTACGGTGCTTGAGCAGGCGTTGCCTTTTCCGGTCGATCCGGCGGCGCGTCCGCTGCTGGCGTGGGTGCCGATCGAGCGCGAACTCAATCAGGAGATTCTGACGGTGCGGGGATTGGCGCCCGGCCGATACGAACTGCGGATTGATGGTGCCGCGGTCGGCCAATTCGATGCCGAGGCGTTGGCCAAGGGCGTGAATCTGGCTTTCAATGACGCGACGCCGCAGGCTCGTCAGGCGCGGGCCGTAGCGCAGCTTAACGAGGCGCGCCGCTCGACCGAGACCGTGCTGCGCAACCATGCGGCGGTGCGCTGGTTCCTGCGCCACCGCAAAGTGGACCCCGATGATCTGGCGGCTGTCCGGATATATGCCGAGACAAAGATGGGCAAGACTGGATACTACGAGTCCAAGGTTCCGGAGTATCTCAAGGCCTGGGAGCGGCGCGGCGAAGTGATTGAAAAGGTGGCTGACCTGGATCGTCAGGCGCGGGCGGCGCGTAAGCCGGTACCGCACCTGTTTGCGGTGGTTCCGGTACAGCCTTGAAAGGGATCGTAAGAACGTGCCTTGTATTATGCGACAGATGGTGGCGGTAGTGCTTGCATGTTGGTGTTGTGCGGGTGTGGCGGGGGAGTTGACCACGGCGCGCGCGGCCTTGCACGACAAGCTCTATCCGCTCGCGCAGACGCACGCCGAAAAGGCGTTGGCGGCGGGTGAGTCGCCCGCTCAAGCTTTGCTGATTTTGCTGGAGGCCTTGCGGGGACAAGGCCGTTATCCCGAGATATTGGAGCGCTTGGAGCATGTGGACGCTGCGACGCGCGAGACGTTGACCGACAGCGCTTTGGCCTATTGGCGGGCTGTGGCGTACCTGCATACCGGCCGGCCGCTTGACGCGGCGCGTACGGCGGAAGCGGCGGTGGGCGCGGGATCGCCCTACACGGATGCCTTGCGGCGAACGGCGGCGCGCGCACGTCGCGAGGGCGGTGATCTGGAGGGTGCCCTCAAGCTCTTCGCCGAGGTTGATCGTGGTTCAACCAATGTGCAGACGCGTGCGGAGAACGCGCTGGAATGGGCCGGGGCTTTGGATCAGGCCGGACGCGCGGATGCGGCTCTGGAAGTGCTCAAGATGCAGGCGGAACTGGGTGCGGCGGCCGGCAATGCTGTTTACGACGGCGCATTGTTGCGCGGTAGGATCCTGATGCGCCAGGGGCGTAGCGCCGAAGCGACAATGCTCCTCAACCAGCTTGCCATGAATGAACGGGCGACCGAAACGGCGCGTGTTCAGGCATTGGTCGAGATGAGTGTTTTCACCTTCGACAGCGGCAAGACCAATGAAGCGGTGGCGTATGCCTGTTCGGCCTATGAACGGGCCAAAGCACCGGAAACGCGGCGTTTGGCGGGTTTCCATTTGGGCGATCTCCTGTGCGGATCATCCACCACGATCGACGAGGGCGAAAGCTTGGTGAAGACGTTGGTGCGCGAATTTCCCGATCATCCGGCCTCGATGCGTGCACACCTCAAGTTGGCTGACGCGCTCTTGCAGGCCAAGCGGGCTGAACGGGCAGCCTCTGAGTACCGCATTTTTCTGGAGACCTATCCGTCGTCCTCACATGATGCCGATGTGTTGCAGGGACGTGGCTGGGCGCTGATGCAACTCGGCCGCTACACCGAGGCCGGCGGCGCGTTTCAACGTGCCGCGCAGCAGGTCAGCGATCCGGCCGTGAAAGCGGAGTGCCTCTTCAAGCAGGGCGATGCTCTTCTGGCCGAGGAGCGCTACAAGGAGGCCGCGCAGGTCTATGCGGCGCTGGCGCATGATTTCCCGCACTCCGCACTGGCCGTTCGGGCACTGTATCAGAGCGCCGACGCACTGGAGCGGGCCGGTTTGGACAGTGAGGCGCGCGCACGGTACCGGCTGGTGGCGGACACCTATCCCGATCATGCAGTCGCGCCCAAAGCCCTGCTCAGTCTGGCGGCGATGCAGACGGAGGCGGGCGACACTGATGACGCAGTGCGCACCTACAAGTCGGTGCTGGATACGTACACGCAGCAGCCGGTGCGTGCGGATGCCTGGATGGGGCGCGGCAAGGCGCATTACCGTTCTTATCGCTTTGAGGCGGCGATGCAGGATTTCGCCGCAGTGGCCGAGAATGCGCCGGAACGGCGTGACGAGGCGCGTTTCATGATGACGCTTTGCCTGTACGGACTTGGGCGCGATCAAGAGGCGCGGGCCGCCGCCGCCTCATTTCTGCTCGATTTTCCCGAGTCGCCGCGTTTCTCAGACATGATGCTGTGGCTGGGGAAATTTGATTTCAACCGCGGGCGCTATGCGGAGGCGCGGCGTTTCTTTCTCGATTATTCCGATCGCTGGCCGACGAGCCGCTGGGCCGATGCCGCGCTGGTGTGGGCCGCGCGCGCGGCTTTTGCCGCGAATGATTTCACCGGTACGATCGAGTTGGTCACGCGCATGGTACGTGCCTGTCCGCAGAGCGCGCGCCTGTCGGAGGCACTGCTGGTGCAGGCGGATGCTTTGATGGAACTCGCACGCTACGATGAGGCGGTGCTGCTGCTTGATCAAGTCATTACCCAGTCACCAGAGAGCGAGTGGGCGCGGCTGGCACTGCTGCGCAAGGGGGACGCACTTTTTGCCATGGGTGCCGGCAACAGCATGCGTTACCGCGAAGCACTCGCGGCCTACCGGCAGATGTTGACGCAGAACAATCTGACCCCTTCCCTGATGCTGCAACTCCAATTTAAGGCGGGCCGGTGTCTTGAAAAATTGAAGCAGATCGATGAGGCGATCGACCAGTATTATACCGAAGTGATTGTCCGATTTTTGAACGAGCGCACGCGTGGCACTTGGTTTGACGAGCGCAGCACCGGCCTCTTTGTGCGCGCGGGCTTCACGGTCGCGGAACTTTATGAACAAAAAGGCCACTCCGATCAGGCGATTCGCGTGCTGCAGCGGGTGGTACAGTCAGGCGTGCCGGGCGCAGATGAGGCACGCCAGCGCATTGAAAGGTTGCGTGGTAAAAGGACGGGAGGCGCGTGAGTATGATGGGACAGGGCGGGCCGGTTTTTTGGTTGATCGTTGCTCTCGGTATTGCGTCGGTCATTGTGTTTTTCGAGCGGTTGCTGCACTTGCGGCGGGCGCAGATCGATTACAATGACTTTCTCAAGGGTGTGTGCAACGTTCTGGAGAATGGTCACATTGATGAGGCCATGATGATCTGCGAGGAGACGCCCGGCCCGGTGGCGGCTGTGACGCTGACCGCGATTCGTCATCGGCAGAGTTCGCATGAGGCGTTGCGCGAGGCAGTTGACAACACGGGACGCGCCGAGATGTCGCGCCTGGAACGGCGCTTGGCTTCACTCGCCGTTACCTGCCAGATCGCGCCGTTGTTGGGATTGCTGGGCACGTTGCTAGGGGTGATCCGTATCGTACAGACCATGAATGCGCAGGCACCGGTCGTGCAGAGTACGGACTTGACGGCAGGCTTGATGCAGGCGCTGGTGGCGACGGTCGCCGGTCTGCTGGTGGCTGTGCCTTGCCATGTGATGTACACGATGCTGATGGTGCGCATCGAACGCATCGTGCTGGACATGGAGGCGTGCGCTTCCGAAATCGTAGCTTACATCATGAAACTGGAGCACGCGACGCCGTGAGGGGTAATCGGTTAGTGACATGATTGATATGATTGACATGATTGTTGTGCCGTGCGCGGTGTGGCGGCGAAATTTGGAGTGCGGTGACAAGAGCCACGCTGTGCGCGGGTCGCGGCACCGCTTTCTCTCCGCGCTGCGCGCGGAGCCACACTTAATCCCCACTCTTAGTCGAATACACTTAGTCTCAACACTTAGTCGATTAGTCTCAACACTTAGTCGGTTACACTTAGTCGCCACACTTAGTCGATTGCGCCAGCGACGAAGTGTAGGGACGAAGTGTTTTGGACGAAGTGTAGGGACGAAGCGTTTTGGACGAAGTGTAGGGACGAAGTTACTCCCGACTGCGCACACACAAAACACGCACTCGACTCGCATGCCCCTTGTCTCCAACCGATTACCCGTGAGGATTGCGCCATGTTGATGTCCGAACGCAAAGAGAGTTGGAGCCGACAGGTCCGCAAGCACCGCAGTGTCTACCGCTTTGGCGGTGTCTGGGCACGGACGATGTTGGGGGCTGTACCGTGGGTGAATGCGGTAATCTTAGTGGTGTTGCTGCTGGCGGTGCATGGCCAGTTGGCGGTCACTCCGGGCGTGGCGTTTGATCTGCCGCGCGCGCCGCTGCGGGAAGGGGCGCGACGTTCGCTGACCGCGCTCATGATTGTGGTACCGCGCGACACGTCCGGTAGCGAAGAGACACTCATTTTTTTCGATGACGACCGCTATGTGTCGCAGGATGAGGATCAGATGGCGATGCTCGCCGAACGGCTCAGGAACCGCATGGCGTTGGGGCGCAGCCGCGAACTGCTGCTGCTCGCGGACAAGCGTGTGCCGCACGGTGATGTGATGCGCTTCGTGAATGTGGCGCGCGAGGCGGGCATGCGGCAGGTCAATGTGGCGGAAAAACCGGAGTAAACCGGTTGTGACGCGTGGAGAGGGCATGAAACGGAAAAGCCAGGACAGAAAGCGTTTCAGGGCGCGTGCGGCGCGTCGCCCGCTGCGTTTCTGGTGGCAGGCGTTCGCGCTGCTTGGCTTGAGTACGATGTTATGGTGGCAGTTGCCGGTCGATGCCGTGCTGTTTGAGCCGCGTATGCTTGC